>NTKV01000004.1 GCA_002457745.1 SAR116 cluster bacterium MED-G06
CCATGCCAAGCGACCGTGCCGCCGCATAGAAGTTTGAGCCGTCAATGAACAGAACTGTTTTTTCACTAAAGGGAACAGGTGACATGAGAAAAATCTCTCTTTGAAAATTTAAAAATAAGGCTTCGCTGACGAATGGTACGGTTTGGCCTGGGTTTGGCTTGGATTTGCCTTGGGTTTCGATTTTAAATACAGGTGCGCCGAGGTATCTGATTTCAGGCGGAAACATATTTGTTAAGTAAGGTTTGCAGGCGGTGTATGACCGCTGACACTTCAAGAGTATCGGTTTTTTGCGATCTGTAAAGTCAGAACGAATATATCACCATTTCACCATGCATTATGTGCAATCTGTCAAATGATGGGCGTGCTGACTGCCAAGTGCTTTGATCAGTGTCCGCCGGGAGGGACGGAAAATGAAGGACGTCACGACCACAGCAATTCTGGTCGGAATAGGGGCGAACCTTGTTCCCGATGGTTACGCCAGCGCGCGGGAGGGGTGTGAGGCCGCGATTGCGCGGCTTGCGGAAGTGGCGATCACTGTCACCGCCGTGTCTGCCTGGTATGAAACCGCCCCTGTTCCGGTCTCCGATCAGCCATGGTTCAACAACGCCGTGATTGCCGCGCACACTGACCTTCCGCCTGGCAAGGCGCTTGCCGCGCTGCATCACATCGAGGCCGGGTTTGGCAGGGTCCGCACCGTGCGCAATGCGGCACGGGTTCTGGATCTTGATCTGCTTGATTATGGCGGAAGCGTCCATGATGTCGGGGGCATTACGGTGCCGCATCCGCGGCTTCACGAACGGGCTTTCGTGCTGTTGCCGCTTCGTGATGTGGCGCCCGCCTACAGGCATCCGGTCAGCGGCCTGCATATCGACGAGATGATCGGCGCGCTTCCTGCGGACCAGCAGATCCGGAAAGCCGATCGAGACTGAACGCCTGTTGGTTTTGGAAATTGCCGGTTCGGCTTGCGAAGTGACAGGATTTGCGATAAATACCGGTCAGATTTCAAAAACCTGTGACAGCCGGGTCCGTTTGCCGTGTGGCAATCAGGGATCCAAGACTGTCGCAGACATGGTGTCTGGAGACCGATATGGCCCGCGTAACCGTAGAAGACTGCATCGAGAGAATCCCCAACCGGTTTGATCTGGTCATGACCGCAGCGCAACGCGCCCGTGGCATCATGAAGGGCGATCTGCCGACCATCGAGCGTGATAACGACAAGAACCCGGTGATTGCGCTTCGCGAAATTGCTGCCGAGACTGTCGACAATGATGCGCTGAATGACGGCATCGTGAAGAAGCTTCAGCGCCTGTCCGCACAAGAGGAGCAGGAACCCCTGGTCGAGGAGGCCGCCGCCGCCGATGTGGACCTCTCCGAAATGATCGGGGACTACAGCGAGGCTGAAGGCGAGGAAGCCGGCATGCATGTCGCGACCGCCGCGGATAGCGAACCTGGCTTTGAGGATGTTGACCTCTCTCAAATGACAGGCGAAGATTGATCCTCACCCGCCGGTGACACGTCGACGACGCGCGCTACCGGCAGTATGTCTGTCGGCTAGATTGCCATGATCGGAACGGCTGATCCCATTATCGAGAAGATGCGTGCCTACAGCGGTGCTGTGGATGCGCGCAGGCTGACGCGTGCCTTCGAGTTCGGCAAGCGCGCGCATCATGGCCAGATGCGGGCGTCAGGTGAGCCTTATTTCACCCATCCTGTGGCGGTTGCCAACATCCTCGTCGACATGCGTCTTGACGAGGAATCGATCATCACCGCGCTCCTTCACGACACGGTGGAGGATTGTGAAGTCACGCTGGATACGCTTCACACCGAATTCGGCGGCGATGTGGCACAGCTTGTCGACGGTGTCACCAAGCTCAGCCGGCTGGCGATTGGCGCATTGCCAAGCAGTGCGCAGGCGGAAAATTTCCGCAAGTTGCTGATGGCGATGAGCGAGGATGTGCGGGTGCTGATGGTGAAGCTTGCCGACCGCACCCACAATATGCGCACTCTGTCTTTCATTCCGAAACCGGAAAAGCGCCATCGCATCGCGCGCGAGACGATGGACATCTACGCCCCGCTCGCCGAGCGCATCGGTCTGACGAAACTGCAGACAGAGCTCGAAGACAGCGCGTTCGAAGTGCTCAACGGCGATATGCGGCAGAGCATTCTGACGCGTCTCGAGTTCCTGACATCCGAGGCAAAGCTCACCATCCCGACGATCAGCGTCGAGCTTCAGTCAACGATCGAGCGTGCCGGCATCGAATGCAGCGTGACTGGACGGTTGAAATCGCCCTATTCCATCTGGCGGAAGATGCAGAACAAGGCGGTCACCATGGACCAGCTGGCGGATATTGTCGCGTTCCGTGTTCTTGTGCCGACCAAGGATGATTGCTACCGCGCCCTTGGCCAGCTTCATCAGAACTACCCGACGGTGATGGGACGCTTCAAGGACTATGTCTCGACCCCGAAACGCAATGGCTACCAGTCGCTGCACACCGGTGTTCTCGGACCGCAGAACCACCGCATTGAAGTGCAGATCAGGACACCCGAAATGCATAGTGTGGCTGAAGATGGTGTGGCCGCCCACTGGCATTACAAGCGCTCGCTGCAAGACAATAATCCACCAAAATACAAATGGATCCAGGAGCTTGTAGGACTTCTTGACGAGGAGGCCGGCGCCGACGAATTTCTTGAGCACACCAAGATGGACCTGTATCACGATCAGGTTTTCTGCTTCACCCCGCGCGGCGATCTGATCGCCTTGCCGCGGGGCGCGACCGCGGTTGATTTTGCCTATGCCGTGCACACCAAGGTCGGTGAAAGCTGCATAGGCGTCAGGATCAATGGCAAGACCCGTCAGCTTGCCACAGAGTTGCAGAATGGCGACCAGATCGAGATACTTACATCGCCCGATGCGCGGCCGCGCGCCGAGTGGGAGAGCTTTGTCATGACCGGGCGCGCCAAATCGGCCATCCGCCGGTTTACCCGGGCGCAGCGGGTCACCGAATTCACCCGCATTGGCCGGACACGCATCGAGAAAACCTTCCGCGAGCATGACAAGCCGTTCCGCAGCCGTGCGCTCGAAAAAACCCTGTCGGCCTTCGGCGTGAACCGCGTCGAGGAGGTGTTTGCCCTGGTTGGCGAGGACAGGCTGTCACCGCTTCGCGTGCTGGAAAGACTTTACCCCGATATCGTGACCGATGGTGACATCGAGGCACGCAACCGCCGTCGTCCCAAGACAAACCTGCCCAATCTGAAAATCGAGGGTGACAATGCGGGTGCCGCCATCACCATGGCGCGATGCTGTCATCCGCTCCCCGGAGAGGCGATTGTCGGCATTTTCACCACCGGCAAGGGGATCACGGTCCACAAGGTTGGCTGCACCACGCTCAGCAAGTTTTCCGATACGCCCGAGCTCTGGCTGGATGTGTCCTGGGAAAAGGACAGTCTGCGGCGGGTCAATGCAAGGCTGAACACTGTGTTGTCGAATGAACCCGGGTCGCTTGCGTCCCTTGCCACGGTGATCAGCCAGCAGGGTGGCAACATCTCGAACATCAACCTCACAGACCGAAACCCGGACTTCTTCAAATTCGAGCTGGATCTGGAGGTTAAAGACGTCGAACATATGCGTTCGATCATTGCAGTTCTGCAGGCGAATAAATATGTAGAGAGTGTCGAACGGGCCGATGCTGGCTGATCCGTATCGGGCGGGTAATCCGCATCATCCCCTCTGGCGCGAGCCTTTAACCTGACGGTCGGATATCCCCATGTTCAAACGTCGCATTGCCTTGTCGCGGTTGGACCGCATTCGCAGCGTCCTGTGGCCGGATCGAGGCTTTGGGCGTCTGTTTTCCTATATCATACAGCGGGTCAAGCGGATGCCGGGATCGACGCTGTCGATCGCGGTGGGGGCCGCCTGGGGTATTGCCGTGTCCTTTTCCCCGTTTCTCGGGCTGCATCTTCTTGTCGGGATGATGCTGGCCTACCTGACGCGTGGCAATCTGCTGGCCTGCCTCTTTGGCACGTTTGTCGGGAATCCCTGGACCTTCCCGCTGTTCTTCTACCTGAATTACCGGCTCGGATCCTTTATCCTGACCGAGATCGGACGCGATGTGAAATCGATCGGCGGCACGATGACGGAATTCGTGACCCTGTTTCTGGCCGATCCGGCGGCGCTGATCGGTGCCTTGTTTGCTCCGATCGTTGTGGGCAGCCTGATCCTGGGAACGATCGCCTGGTTCGCCGGGTTTGGCGCCACCTACTGGGCTGTGGCGGGGTGGCGTGCGCATAGGGCAAGGAGGCTGGAGGCGGTGCGCCTTCGCCGGGCCGAAATGCACCCCGGCAACGACAATGACATGGTAACGCTGCAGCATCGCAAGGCTGAAAGCGGCGAAGCCAAAACCGACGAAGCCAAAGACCAACACGCAAACGACCAACATGCAAACGACCAACATGCAAACGACAAGGAGGCAGGAGTATGACTCGTCCTGCACTTCGCCTAGGGGTGAATATTGATCATGTGGCCACGGTCCGGAATGCGCGTGGTGGCGCGCACCCTGATCCGGTGCGCGCGGCACGCGCTGCCGAGGCTGCCGGGGCCGATGGCATCACCGCGCATCTTCGCGAGGACCGCCGCCATATCCGCGATGCCGACATGTTCGCCATCAAGGCGGCGATCTCGGTGCCGCTGAATTTTGAGATGGCGGCGACCGAGGAGATGCTGGACATCGCCCTCAAGGTCAGGCCCAACGCGGCCTGTATCGTTCCCGAACGCCGCGAAGAGGTAACAACCGAGGGCGGACTTGCTGTCGCCGGGCGGGAAGACGAGCTTCTCCCGATGTTCAGCCGCATCCGCGATGCGGGCATCAGACTGTCCCTGTTTATTGAGGCAAGCGAGGCCGAAATCCGCGCATCGGCGGCTGTCGGGGCGGACATTGTCGAGCTTCATACCGGTCGATATTGCCATGACATTGAAGGGCGCGAGACTGAGCTGGCGCGGATTGCTGGTGCGGCGGAACTGGCGACTTCGCTTGGCATTGAATGCCATGCCGGTCATGGGCTGGATTTCGACACGGTCGGGCCGATTGCGGCCATCCCGCAGATGCATGAGCTCAATATCGGACATTTTCTGATGGGAGAGGCCATGTTCACCGGCATGCAGACAGCCATCACCAGAATGAGACGCTGCATGCAGGAGGCACGACCGTCGTGATCCTTGGCATCGGCACCGATATCGTCGATGAACGTCGGATTGGCAAATCTGTCGAACGGTTTGGTGACAGGTTTCTTGATCGTGTCTACACCGACGCCGAGCGCGATGAAGCGGCGCGCCGCAAACTTGATACCCTCTATCTTGCCAAGAGGTTTGCCGCAAAAGAGGCGATTTACAAGGCGTTGAGTGGTTCCGGCGTTGCCGGACTTGGCTGGCGTGACGCTGAAATCATCAATGACAGGTCAGGGGCACCCCATATCCATCTGAGTGGCCAGTGCAAAACGGCGCTTGAGAGGCTGACCCCCGATGGGTATAACGCCCGCATTGACATTTCTCTGAGCGATGAGCCGCCATATGCAGTGGCATATGTTGTGATTTCGGCGCATCCTTCAGCCAATTGACGTTCGTTAAGGGGTAAGCTGGCGCGTATGGGCAGTAAGGCAAAGCAAAAGAGTTTCGAGCCGTTCCGCACAATTATCATCGCGGGTGCGCTGGCGCTTCTGTTCCGCTCGCTGTTGTTCGAGCCTTTCAACATTCCGTCAGGGTCGATGATCCCCACCCTGAAAGTTGGTGACTACCTGTTCGTCTCCAAATTTTCCTACGGCTATTCGCGTTACTCGTTCCCGTTCGCGGCCATTCCGTTCAGCGGGCGGGTGCTTGGCGGCGAACCCGAGCGCGGTGACGTGGTGGTCTTCAAGCAGCCGCGTAATGAGTCGGTTGCCTTCATCAAGCGCGTTGTCGGTCTGCCGGGTGACGAGATTGCGGTCAGGCGCGGCATCCTGCACATCAATGATGTGCCGGTGGTCCGCCAGCATGTCGATGTCGGCACCGCCACTGACGGCTTCAGCGTGATGAAATATGACGATTATATCGAGACGTTCCCGGAAGGGAGCACGCACCAGATCCGTGAAATGACAGATGCGGGAAGCCTCGACAACACACGCATTTTCACGGTGCCTGAGGGGCACTTCTTCATGATGGGCGACAACCGCGACAATTCGAATGACAGCCGCACCGCATCGGTAGGGCTGGTGCCTTTCGAGAATCTGATCGGGAAAGCCCAGTTCCTGTTCTTCAGCCATAATGGCTCGGCACGTCTATGGGAGGTCTGGAAATGGCCTTTCGCCATCCGTTATGGCCGTATCGGGGACGGGATTAGTTGACCGGCCCTGACAAGACCCCTGATCCTGCCGCCCTCGAAGCGCGGCTTGGTCACAGCTTTGCCGATCGTGGTCTTCTTGCAGAGGCACTGACCCATTCCAGCGCCACCACCGACACGGCAAGTTATGAGCGGCTGGAATTTCTGGGTGACCGTGTTCTCGGGCTAATCCTTGCCGAATATTTTCACGCCAACTGTCCGGCGGATGACGAGGGCAAGCTCTCGCTTCGCTACCACGCGGCGGCGCGTCAATCGACCCTTGCCGGTGTGGCGCGTGCTATCGATATTGGCCCCTATGTGCAGACGCAGGCTGGCATGGATTTGGCCGCCAACGACTCGGTGCTGTCGGATGTGATCGAAAGCCTTGTCGCGGCGCTCTATCTGGATGGCGGGCTTGATGTGGTCCGCCGGTTTGTTCTGGCGAACTGGCCGCTTGATGCCGAGGCGCCAGCCACAGGCGAAAAGGACGCGAAATCCCGTCTTCAGGAGTTCGCCATGCAAAAGGGGTTGCCGCTTCCCGCCTATAGAATGGTATCGCGGGACGGGCCCGATCATGCGCCACTCATGGTGTTTGCTGTCAGCGTCGACGGATTTGGCGAGGAGCACGCCACCGCCGGATCACGCAAGCAGGCTGAGCAAATGGCTGCGTCACAGCTTCTGGAACGGATATTGACCAAGGGAGAACGGCATGGATAGCCGCCAGGAGGATGTGACAAGGTCGGGATTTGCGGCACTGATCGGTGCGCCAAATGCCGGCAAGTCGACGCTGATGAACGCGATGGTCGGCTCGAAAGTGTCGATTGTCACGCCGAAGGTCCAGACCACGCGCAGCCGTATCCGTGGGATCGCCATGGAAGGCGCCTCGCAAATCGTGTTTATCGACACACCGGGCATCTTTCAGCCAAAGCGCAGGTTGGACAGGGCGATGGTTCAGGCTGCCTGGAAGGGGGCCGAGGATGGTGATGTGCTGTTGCTGGTGCATGATTGTGCCCGCCGCGAAATCGACCAGGACACTGCCGCCATTGTCGCGCAGCTTGCCGAGAGCGGACGGCCGGCATCGCTGGTGCTGAACAAGATCGATCTTGCGCCGCAGGAACGGCTTCTGGAACGCGCTGCCGAAATGTCGAAGCAGCATCCGTTTGAACGGATTTTCATGGTCTCTGCCGAAACTGGCAACGGGGTCAATGATCTGCGGCAATGGCTGGCGGAAAAGATGCCTGTCAGTCCCTATCTGTTCGACCCGGAAGATCTGTCCGACATGCCGTTGCGGCTTCTCGCGGCCGAGATCATGCGCGAAAAGCTGTTCCTGAATCTCCATCAGGAGCTTCCCTACCAGCTCACCGTCGAGACTGAGAAGTGGGAGGAACAGGAGGATGGCAGCGCCACGGTCCATCTGTCCATCTATGTTGCCCGTGAGGGGCATCGCGGCATCGTGCTTGGCAAGAAGGGCACCACCATCAAGCGCATCGGCATGGCGGCCCGCATCGAGCTTGAAGAGGCGCTCGACAGGCGGATTCATGTGCTGAGCCATGTAAAATTCCGCAAGGACTGGATGGATGATGCCGCGCGCTATTCCGTCTGGGATCTCGATTACGATGCCTGAATGGAGCGAGGACGCGCTGGTTCTGTCAGTGCGCCCACATGGCGAGAGCAGCGCGGTGGTGTCCGTTCTTACTGCCGCACAGGGGCGTCATGCCGGGCTGGTGCGCGGCGGCAATTCATCACGCCTTCGCGGTGTATTGCAGCCGGGAAACCGGGTGCGGGCGGACTGGCGTGCACGGCTTGAAGAACAGCTTGGTCAGATGTCCATCGAACTGGCGCAATCGGTGCCGGCGCTGTTCCTTGATGACCCGCTGAGGCTTGCCGGACTGGCGTCAGCCTGTGCGCTTCTCGATGGAAGTCTTCCGGAACGCGAGGCGCAGCCGCCTCTCTACAGCGCCACGCAGGCGCTTCTCGATCTGATGGCGATGGAGGATCCCGAGCATCGCTGGCTTGAAGGCTATGTTCGCTGGGAGCTTGGCCTGCTGCAGGCTGTTGGCTTCCGCCTCGATCTCGACAGCTGTGCAGTCACCGGGGTGCTGGACCGTCTTGCGCATGTCAGCCCGAAATCCGGACGCGCCGTAGCCGAAGGCGCGGCTGGTGAATTTTCCGGCAGGATGCTGACCCTGCCACGCTTTCTTGGCGGGGTGGCCTGCAACCGTCATGATTTCGATGCCGGTCTGGCCCTGACCGGACATTTTCTCGAACGTCGGGTGTTTGCCGCCCATCATGTCGATTTGCCGCCGCAAAGGCGCCGTCTGGCCGACATGGTGGCTGGCATATATGGTGGTTTGACGGTATAAACACGGCCATATCTATGGTCAGGGCTGGGAAAGTCAGGGCCGGTTCCGTTGTTCTTGAGGATGCCCGCGGATGAGCGATGACGTGATCACCGAAGATGATAATGGCCGGATTATCGATACGGCATTTTCGGCAGCGCTGAGCGAACGCTATCTTGCCTATGCCCTTTCGACCATTACCTCGCGCTCTCTGCCAGACGTTCGTGACGGCCTGAAGCCGGTTCACCGGCGCTTGCTGTTTGCCATGCGCCAGCTGCGCCTTGACCCGGGGCAGGGGTTCAAGAAATCGGCGCGGGTTGTCGGCGACGTGATGGGTAAATTCCATCCGCATGGTGATGCCGCGATTTATGACGCGATGGTGCGGCTGGCCCAGGAATTCGCCATGCGCTACCGGCTTGTCGATGGACAGGGCAATTTCGGCAATATCGATGGCGATAACGCCGCTGCAATGCGCTACACCGAGGCGCGGATGACCGAGGTGGCGCAGCTCCTGCTGGACGGTATCGACGAGGACACGGTCGATTTCCGCCCCACCTATGACGGGGAATCCGAGGAGCCATGCCTGTTGCCGGCCGGTCTTCCAAACCTGCTGGCGAATGGTGCGCAGGGCATCGCGGTTGGTATGGCCACCTCGATTCCGCCTCACAATGTCACCGAACTTGCCGATGCGGCGCTGCATCTGATCAGGCATCCGAACGCCTCGGTGGACACGCTGCTGCAATATGTGAAAGGCCCTGATTTCCCGACTGGTGGCATTCTGGTCGAGCCGGCAACCAGCATTCGCGACGCCTATGACACCGGCCGCGGCGGCTTTCGTGTGCGCGCCCGCTGGACGGTTGAAAAGGAAAAGGGCGGCGCCTGGCAGATCGTCGTCACCGAAATTCCCTATCAGGTGCAGAAATCCCGCCTGATCGAGCGTATGGCCGACATGCTGCAGGCAAAGAAACTGGCCTTCCTTGCCGATATTCGGGATGAGTCCGCCGAAGATCTGCGCATTGTCCTCGAGCCGAAATCGCGGCGGATGGAACCGGATGTGGTGATGGAAAGCCTGTTCCGTCTGACCGATCTTGAATCGCGCGTGCCGCTGAACCTGAATGTTCTTGATGCCGATGGCCGCCCGGGTGTGATGAACCTTCGTGGGGCGCTGAATGCCTGGCTTGCGCACCGGCGTGAGGTGCTGCTGCGCCGCTCCAACTTCCGGCTTGGCAAGATCGCGGTGCGGCTTGAGGTTCTGGAAGGCTACCTTGTCGTCTTCCTCAATCTTGACGAGGTGATCGCCATCATTCGTGAAGCCGAGAACCCGCGTGTCCGCCTGATGGACCGGTTTGAGCTGACCGAAACCCAGGCGAATGCCATTCTCGACATGCGACTGCGTTCCCTTCGCCGGCTTGAGGAGATGGCGTTGAAGACCGAGCGTGAGTCGCTGATCGCCGAGCAGAAGGAATTGACCGCGCTGGTTGGGGACGAAGCGCAACAGTGGCAGCGCATCACTGCCGAGATCCGCGACATGAAGGCGATGTTCGCCAAGACCGACAGCCGCCGCACGGATTGTGCCGAAGCACCGCAAATTGATCTTGATGCCGCCGAAATGCTGGTCGAGCGCGAGCCGATCACGGTGATCTGTTCGGAAAAGGGCTGGATCCGCGCGATGAAGGGCCATCAGGACCTCGAGGCCGAATACAAGTTCAAGGAAGGTGACGGGCCGGCCTTCATCTTCCATGCCGAAACCACGGACAAGATTCTTGCTTTTGCCGAGAACGGGCGTTTCTACACGCTGAACGCTGACAAGCTGCCGCGTGGGCGTGGCTTCGGCGAACCGGTCAGCCTGATGGTCGATCTGCCGGCTGACGTCGATATCGTCCGGCTGATGAAGGCCATGGGCGAAAAAATGCTTGTCGCCGCCAGCACCGGGCATGGGCTGGTTGTTCCGGTCGAGGCCGCATTGGCGCAGACGCGAAGCGGCAAGCAGGTTCTGAACATCTCCGGCACGGCGCGCGCCGTCGCCTGCTGTATCGCTGATGGGGACATGGTCGCGACTGTCGGGGTCAACCGCAAGCTTCTGGTCTTTGGCATCGATGAGGTGCCGGAAATGACCCGCGGGAAGGGCGTGATCCTTCAGCGCTTCAAGGATGGTGGGCTGGCCGACGTCACGGTCTACAGGTCCGAGGCCGGATTGTCATGGAAGGCCGGCGGTGGCAGAACGCGCACTGAAACCGATATGCAGCCCTGGCTTGGAAAGCGGGCAGGGGCTGGCAAGATGCCGCCGACCGGATTCCCGCGGCCGGCGCGCTTCACCTGATCTGTCAGGTGGTGGCGGGATCGCCGGTATAGGGCCGCCAGTCGCCATCGACATAGATTTCGGCGGGCTGGAAGCGGGATTTGTACATCATCTTCTGGCTGCCGGACACGTAATAGCCCAGATAGAGCCATGATGCCCCCCGCGAGGCAGTGACATCCAGCAGATCAAGAATCATGTAGGTGCCGAGCGACCGCGCTGATTCCGCCGGGTCGAAGAAGGAATAGACAGCGCTCAGCCCGTCATCCTGCACATCCGTCAGGACACTGCCGACCAGCCGGCCATCCTCATCCCGGTAATTCGCCAGAAAGCTCTCGATCGGGCTGTTCTCGATCATCGAGATGAAATCGTCGCGTCCCATATTGGCCATCTGGCCATCGCCATGTCGCCCGCGAATATAGGACAGGAACAGCTGGTATTGCTCATTTGTCGGCCGGATCGGTGCGAGGCTGCGCGTCAGGTCACTGTTTGCGCGCTTGATCCGGCTCAGGTTCCGCCCGGGCCGGAAGCTGTTGACGTTGACCCGCCAGGGAAGACAGGCCTGACATTGCGGGCAGACCGGTTTGTAGACCCAGTTCTCGACACGTCGGAAGCCGGCCCGTGCCAGCTCGTCATGGAGGGCCGGGTTCTCCGAGATGTCGACCGCCACCCGCTGTTCCGTCCTGCCGCTGATATAGGGGCAGTCGGATCGCATGCTGAGCCGCATCTGAAGCGGCGGAAGCTGGTGTAGACGCTTGTCCTGATCCATGTACCCAAGCTGTCCTGTTTGTCCGGCAGAGGCAAGGCAACAGATGCCGCACCCAAATTAAACGCCTCTATTAGGTGTTAGCCGACAGAGCTGTCTTCAAGCTGTTGCACCTGAAAATTCGATCCGCGAAGATCGGCGATGATTTCGTCGACATGCTCGGGGCCGCGGGTTTCGATGACCGCGTCGATCTTGGCCAGTTTGGCAGGCACATCGTAAAACAACCGCTGATGGTAGATTTCGACGATATTGCCGCCGCAACGGCTGATCGAGGCGGTGATCGCCGCCAGCATGCCCGGCTCGTCAGAGATGTCGATCCGCAGACGCGCCAGCCTGCCGTCGCTTGCCATGTTGCGGTTCAGGATGGAGGCAAGGAGGCGCGGGTCGATGTTCCCGCCGCAGATCACCACTCCAACCTTCTTGCCAGCAAACAACTGCCGGTGCTGGTGGATCGCGGCGATCCCGGCAGCACCCGCGCCCTCGGCGACGACGCGCTGCTGTTCAATCAGGCTGCCAACGGCCCATTCCAGTGACTGTTCATTGACCAGCAGGATATCGTCGACAAGATTGCTGACCACCGGCCGCGTCACGCCACCAGGTTTTTTCACCGCAATGCCCTCGGCAAGTGTCTCGCCGCCACAGACAATCTCCTTGCCGTCCACCGCAAGCTTCATCGTCGGGTAGAGTTCTGTCTGTACGCCGTAGATCCGCAGGTTCGGACGGATCTCGCGGGCGATGGTGGCGATACCGCCGATCAGGCCGCCACCGCCAATCGGCACGACGAGCGTGTCGATGTCATCCGCTTCCTCCAGCATCTCCAGCCCGGCTGTTCCCTGGCCGGTCATCACCAGCTCATTGTCATAGGGATGGATCAGCGATAACCCGCGTTCCTCGATCAACTTTCCGACAAGACCTTCACATTCATTCAGATTGCGGCCTTCCAGTACGACGTCTGCCCCGAAGGAGCGCGTTCGTGATACCTTGGCGAAAGGCGTCTGGGCCGGCATTACGATGACCGCCGGGATGCCCATGGCGCGGGCGTGAAAGGCGACCGCCTGCGCATGGTTGCCGGCCGACATGGTGATCACGCCGCGTTCGCGTGCCGTTGTGTCCAGCGCCTGCATTGCCATGTAGGCGCCACGTGCCTTGAACGAAGAGGTGTGCTGAAGATTCTCAAGCTTCAGCATCAGGTCACACCCCAGGGTGGCGGACAGCATCGGTGCATTCACAAAGGGTGTACGAATGACCTTGCCACGCAGTAGGTCTGCGGCGTCGAGGATATTGGCAGCTGTGACACCCATGAGTGCCTCCATGGTATGATGATGTGCGGGTTGACCAGACCCCAGTTTGCTGCGGTTTAACCTGCGTCAGGTAGCGTTGTTGGCCTGATCTTTGGCCTGATCGCCAGCCTGATCGCCAGCTTGATCGCCAGCTTGATCGTTAGCCTGGTCTTTGGGCGTTTCGCCAGCCAGCATTTGCGCCACCTTCGGCGCAAAATAGGTCAGGATTGCATCGGCCCCGGCGCGTTTGAAGCTGGCCAGGCTTTCCATCATCGCGCGGTCGGTGTCGATCCAGCCCTTCGCGCCAGCGGCCAGAATCATCGCATATTCCCCTGACACCTGATAGGCGACGCAGGGAACGCCAAATTCGGATTTGGCGCGAAACAGGATGTCGAGATATGGCAGGCCCGGCTTGACGATGATGCTGTCCGCACCCTCCGCAAGGTCAAGGGCGATTTCATGGATGGCCTCGTCGCTATTGGCCGGATTCATCTGGTAGGTGGATTTTCCATCGCTTCCTGCAAGGCTTCCGGCGCGAACGGCGTCGCGGAACGGACCATAGAAGCCGGACGCATATTTGGCAGCATAGGACATGATCTGCACATTTTCGTGCCCGGCGTCGTCCAGTGCTTCGCGGATGGCGGCGACTCGGCCATCCATCATGTCCGATGGGGCGATGATATCGCATCCGGCATGGGCCTGGTGAACTGCCTGTTCGCACAGCACAGCCACGGTGGCGTCATTGACGATTTCGCCTTCGACAAGGATGCCGTCATGGCCATGGTCGGTGAACGGGTCGAGCGCAACATCGCAGATCACACCAAGCCCGGGATGTGCGGCCTTGACCGCGCGCACGGCGCGGCAGACCAGATTGTCACCGTCGCGCGCCAGGGTGCCGTCATTGTCCTTCAAGGAGGCGTCAATCGACGGGAAAATGGCTATGGCAGGTATGTTCAGCCTGACGGCTTCGCCGGCCGCGCTCACCAGCCTGTCAATGCTGTGGCGCATGACGCCCGGCATTGCTGTCACAGCTTCAGACCTGTCGTCGCCCTCAATCACGAACAGCGGCCAGATCAGGTCATCAACCGAAAGCCGTGTTTCAGCAAACATGCGGCGGGAAAACGCCTTCATCCTGTTGCGGCGCATGCGCGTGGCTGGAAATTGACCTCTACTCATCCTCGCTCCAAGAGATTAGGGTGGCTGACCAGATGGCCTTTGAGCCGCCGGGGCATCCCATGCCCCGACATATAGCCAGCATCTTAGCAGGACGCAATGCAGCAGGACGATATCCATTTTACAACCCATGCCAGCGCTGGTCTTGTCCTGATGGACAGGCCGCGTGCCTTGAACGCCCTCAGCTTCGAGATGGCCAGCGCGATTGTTGCACAGCTTTCCGCCTGGGCGGAGGATGACAGCATCGGGCATGTTGTGCTTGCCGGCTCGGAGGCGCGCGCCTTCTGCGCTGGCGGGGACATCCGTGACCTTTACCGGATGGCTGGTGAAGGCGACCATGATGGGATGGCTGTCTGTTTTCGCGCTGAATATATGGCTCATATGGTCATTGCGGAGTTTCCGAAGCCGGTCATCTCGCTTGCTGACGGCATCGTCATGGGCGGCGGTGCAGGCCTGATGCAGGCCGGCAGCCATGCTCTTGTGACCGACAAGACCCGCTTTGCGATGCCGGAAAGTGCCATCGGTCTGTTTCCGGATGCGGGAGCCAGCGTCTTTCTGGGGCGCTGCCCGCGCCCGCTGGCACTCTGTCTTGGCATGACTGGCCGGATCATCGGGGCAGCTGATTGCCTGATGCTGGGTCTGGCGCACGCGGTGGTGCCATCCGACGTCATGACCAGGCTGCGGGATGAGCTTCTGAGATGCGATAGCAGCGAGATTGACGAGGTGATTGACCTCTATCGTGCCGATCCAGGCATTGCCCCGCTGCAGGCCCACCGCACCGAGATCGACCATATCTTCACCGGCGATGACCCGATTTCGATGCGTGACCGCGCCGGTGACATGGCAAGACTGAAAGGAAGCAGTCTCGCCGCCGAAATCCATGAGGCGCTGTCGACACGATGTCCGATGACAATGCATGTCTTTCGGCGATTGCTGGATATGGCGGACGAGATCGCCGATATTCCGGCAGCCTTGATGCTGGATTACCATCTTGCGCTGCGCATGACCCGGCGCGACGATTTTCGCGAAGGGGTGCGTGCGGTGCTGGTCGACAAGACCAATGATGCCGCCTGGACGCCGGCCCGGCTCGAGGATGTGGAAGCATCCATGGTCGACGCGATCTTTGACCGAAACGGACTGCCGTCCTTGCGCTAGACGTCTGGCGCGCGCGTGGCTTGCATCAGTGCTGGCATCGCCGTAGATTGACGCCGCCCGATTTACCCGAGTGGAAGGCCACCTCATGCGTCTCAGTCAGTATTTCCTGCCGCTGTTGAAGGAAACCCCCAAAGAGGCGCAGATCGCCTCGCACCGCCTGATGCTGCGCGCCGGCATGATCCAGCAATCCAGTGCCGGTATCTATTCCTGGCTTCCGCTTGGCAAGAAGGTGCTCGACAAGATCGGCCAGATCGTGCGCGAGGAGCAGAATCGCGCCGGGGCCATCGAGATCATGATGCCGACCATCCAGCCGTCCGAACTGTGGCAGGAATCCGGACGCTATGACGATTACGGTGCCGAAATGCTGCGCATCCGTGATCGCCATGAACGCGACATGCTTTACGGCCCGACGAACGAGGAACAGGTCACCGACATTTTCCGCACGCATGTCCGCAGCTACAAGGCGTTGCCGCTGAACCTCTATCATATCCAGTGGAAATTCCGCGATGAGGTGCGGCCCCGCTTCGGCATCATGCGTGGCCGTGAATTCCTGATGAAGGACGCCTATTCCTTTGACCTCAACGCCGATGCCGCGCGCACCTCTTACAACAGGATGTTTGTCTCCTACCTGAAGACCTTTGCCAGGATGGGTCTGACAGCCATCCCGATGGAGGCTGACACCGGTCCGATCGGCGGCGATATGAGCCATGAGTTCATCATCCTGGCCGAAACCGGCGAAAGCGGTGTGTATTTCCACAAGGACTGGCTCAACACGGATCTCGTCACAAGCGTCGATTACAATGAGGACCTGCAGCCTGTTGTCGACCGTTTCACCTCGCTCTACGCCCGTGCCGATGAAATGCATGACCCGGACAATTGTCCGGTTGCATCGGATGATCTGATGAGCCTTCGCGGGATCGAGGTTGGCCATATCTTCTATTTCGGTGAGAAATATTCCGCGCCGATGGGCGCGACGGTGGCTGGCCCTGATGGTGCGAATACCCCTGTGCATATGGGGTCCTATGGCATCGGTGTGTCGCGCCTTGTCGGCGGCATCATCGAGGCAAGCCATGATGACAGGGGGATCATCTGGCCACGCGCTGTGGCGCCGTTCGATGTGGCCGTGGTCAATCTGAAGCCGGATGACGAGGCTTGCTCATCCTGCGCCGAGGACCTCTACGGCAAACTTGCCGCGGCAGGTGCCGACCCGCTCATGGATGACCGCGATGAACGCCCCGGCGCAAAGCTTGCCAGCATCGACCTGATCGGCATTCCCTGGCAGATTGTTGTCGGTCCGCGCGGCATGGCGTCAGGTGTGGTCGAGGTGAAGAACCGCCGCACTGGCGAGGCTGTCGAACTTTCGCCAGAATCAGCGCTCAGCATGGTGATGGCTGACGCGGCATGATGATGTCCGTGCCCTACCTGCCGGCAGACGCAACGAAAGGTCTTTGATGGCGCTGTTTTCTCCAGTCGAGCGGCTGTTGGCGATGCGCTACATGCGCGCTCGTCGTGCCGAGGGCTTCATTTCGGTAATTGCCTGGTTCTCGCTTGCCGGCATCACGCTTGGCGTCGCCACACTGATCATTGTGATGTCTGTGATGAACGGCTTCCGCGCCGAGCTTGTCGGTCGGATTCTCGGGCTGAACGGCCATGTCGGCGTCTATGCTGCCGGTGGTCAGGGAATTGCCGATTTCGACCCGCTGTCAGTATCGCTTGCCGAGATCCCCGGCGTCATCGCCGTCACCCCGCAGGTCGAGGGGCAGGTGATGGCCACCCGTGGCACGGTCAATCTCGGTGCTGTTGTCCGCGGTGTGCGCTGGTCCGACCTTGCGGCGCGCCGCCCGTTGTGGGAAGCGCTGAACGAACAGGCCATCGCCGGCTTCCGTGACGAAGGCGGACTTCTGATCGGCAAGACCATGGCGTTCAAGATGGGGGTGGTTGTCGGCGACACCATTACCCTGACGTCGGCCCGTGGCGAGGCCACCGCCTTCGGCACGCTGCCGTCTCGTCGCACTTACAGGATTGCCGGTGTGTTCGATGTTGGCATGCATGAATATGACAGCTCCTTCATCTTCATGCCACTTGCTGTGGCCGGAAAACTGTTCGGCATGAAGGACCGTGCCTCGGGGCTGGAAATCTACACCGCGGACCCGCAGAACATCGCCACCATCCGGGTCCTTGTCGCCGACAGGATCGGAGACAGCCTTCGTGCCTTTGACTGGCTGCAGCGGAACCGCACTTTCATCAACGCGCTTCGTGTCGAGCGCAATGTGATGTTTCTCATCCTGACGCTGATCATTCTTGTGGCGGCCTTCAACATCATTTCATCGATGATCATGCTGGTGCGCTCGAAAAATGCCGATATTGCCGTGCTGCGAACAATGGGGGCAAGCGGGGCGTCGATCATGCGGATCTTTCTGATGACCGGCGCGAGCATCGGGGTCATCGGCACGCTCGCCGGCACTGTTCTGGGGCTGCTGTTCTGCTGGAAGATCGGATCGATTCAGGGGCTTGTCGAAAGCATCTCCGGGGCGGAACTGTTTGCCGCCGAAATCTACTTCCTGTCCAGCCTTCCGGCGGTTGTTGATCCCGCGGAGGTTGGCATCGTGATCGCCATGGCGCTGGTGCTGTCTTTCCTTGCCAGCCTCTATCCCGCCTGGCGTGCAGGACGTATCGAACCTGCCGAGGTTCTGCGCAATGAGTAGCAGTGCACAGACCACCGGAGCCAAGGGCGGCGGCAAGACCCTGTTGCAGCTGAAGGGCGTGAGCCGACGCTATGAACAGGGGGGCGCGGTGATCGATGTTCTTCGCAATGCCGACCTCGACGTGCGCGGCGGTGAGCTGACAGCCCTTGTCGGGCCGTCTGGGTCGGGCAAATCGACCCTGTTGAACGTGGCCGGTCTTCTCGAACGTCCGACAGAGGGTGAAGTGATCATTGACGGTGCCGCGACCGGCAGGCTTGGCACCCGTCGCCGTGGCCGTCTGCGGGGCAGCCATATCGGCTTTGTGTTCCAGTTTCACAGGCTTCTGCCAGAATTCTCGGCGCTCGAGAATGTGATGATCCCGCAGATGATTGGCGGGCTGTCCCGCGTCGATGCCGAGACCCGCGCCGAACAGCTTCTTGCCATGGTCGGGCTGCGTGATCGTGCCAGCCACCGTCCCGGCACCCTGTCCGGCGGTGAGCAGCAGCGCGTTGCCATCGCCCGGGCAGTGGCCAATGCACCGCGCGTGCTGTTGGCGGATGAGCCAACGGGCAATCTCGATCCGGAGACGGCGGCGGATGTGTTTCAGCATCTTCGCCAGATTGTCCATGGCACCGGCTCCGCGGCGCTGATCGTCACGCATAACGAAGCGCTGGCCGCGACCATGGACCGCCGCCTGACGATCCGTGACGGCGGTGTTGTCGAACTCTGACACCATCCGATTTTTTATCTTTGGCCACGCCTTTCGTTTGCGTCAGGGCAGGGCTGCGATATCCTGTTGGCCCACTCTCTGTTCCGGGAAAGATCCGTGCCTGCACCCTTTGTCCATTTGCGCGTTCATTCAGCCTATTCGCTGGCGGAATCAACACTTCGTCTGAAGTCGATCGCGGCGCTTGTCGGCGGCGATTCGCAGCCAGCGGTGGCCATCACCGATACAAACAACATGTTTGGTGCGCTGGAATTCTCGCAGAAAATGCGCGATTCCGGTGTGCAGCCGGTCATTGGACTGGAATGTCTTGTTGGTGATGCGCGCGGCCATGGCGAGGTTGTGTTGCTGGCGCAGGACGAGGCCGGTTACGCGGCGCTTTGCCGGCACAACTCGAAGGCGCTGCTCGAGGTCGAGGGCGGTGATGATCCTGTGATCCCGCTTGATGGTCTTCTCGCGGACGGGCAGGGGCTGATTCTGCTGACCGGCGGGGCGGTCAACGGCTTCGTCGGGGCGGCTGCGGCCGAGGGTCAGACCGCGCTGGTGACCGAGCGGCTGGCGACGCTGCAGGCCGGGATGCCCGGCCGTGTCTATATCGAACTTCAACGGCATGGTCTGGCAAGCGAACAGCGCGCTGAGCCGATCCTTCTTGATGCCGCGCTTGCCACCGGCCTGCCGCTGGTCGCCACGAATGACTGCCGTTTCGAAACGCGAGAGATGACCGTCCCGCATGATGTCCTTGTCTGCATCGGGAATGGCCGCAAGCTTGCCGAGGAGGACCGGCCGCGCTTCACGGCCGAGCATTGTTTCAAGACCGCCGCCGAGATGAGCGCGCTGTTTGCCGATGTTCCCGAGGCTGTTCGCAACACGCTGGTCATCGCACAACGCTGCAGCGTCATCGCAGAGACCCGTGCACCGATCCTGCCTCCCTTTGCCTCTGACAAGGGGCTTGGCGAGGAGGACGAGCTTCGCCGCCAGTCGGAAGGTGGGCTTGTTGAAAGACTGGAACGGCATGTCTTTAGCGACGGCATGGATGATGCCGCGCGCCAGCAAGCTGCCGCCCCCTACAAGGAGCGGCTGGATTTCGAACTTGGCGTGATCAACCAGATGGGGTTCCCGGGCTATTTCCTGATCGTTGCCGACTTCATCCAGTGGGCCAAGCGACGCGACATTCCGGTTGGTCCGGGACGTGGATCGGGCGCTGGATCGGTTGTGGCCTGGGCGCTGTCGATCACCGATCTGGACCCGCTTCGCTGGGGTCTGCTGTTTGAGCGGTTCCTCAATCCCGAGCGCGTGTCGATGCCGGATTTCGATATCGACTTCTGTCAGGAACGTCGTGACGAGGTGATCGGCTATGTTCAGGAAAAATACGGCTTCGACCGGGTGGCGCAGATCATCACCTTCGGCTCGCTGCAGGCGCGGGCCGCGCTTCGTGATGTCGGGCGTGTGCTGGAGATGCCCTATTCGCAGGTGGACCGCATCGCCAAGCTGATCCCGAACAACCCGGCAAACCCGACGACCATCGCGCAGGCGCTGGAAAGCGAAGAGGATCTGCGCCGGCAGCGCCGCGAGGATGAGCAGGTTGGCGAACTCATCGATATTTCGATGAAGCTTGAGGGGCTGTACCGCCACGCCTCGACCCATGCTGCCGGCCTGGTGATCGGTGACCGGCGGCTGGACCAGCTGGTGCCGCTCTATCGCGATCCGCGGTCGCCAATGCCGGTCACCCAGTTCAACATGAAATGGGTCGAGCTGGCCGGTCTGGTGAAATTCGACTTTCTCGGGTTGAAGACACTGACCGTTTTGCAGCGGGCTGTCGGCTTTCTGGCCAATCGCGGGATCGAGATCGACCTTGCGTCGATCCCCCTTGATGACGCGAAGACCTTCGAGATGCTGTCCGAAGGCGATACGGTCGGCGTCTTCCAGCTTGAATCATCCGGCATGCGGGATGTTCTGAAAGGGCTGAAGCCGGACCGGTTCGAGGACATCATCGCGGTTGTCGCGCTGTACCGCCCGGGCCCGATGGAAAACATCAAGCATTACGTCGCCCGCAAGCATGATCCCTCGCAGGTCACCTACATGCACCCCAAGCTTGAGCCGGTTCTGGCCGAGACCTACGGCATCATGATCTATCAGGAGCAGGTGCAGCAGGCGGCGCGCGTGCTGGCAGGATATACATTGGGTGAGGCCGATCTTCTGCGCCGTGCCATGGGAAAGAAGATCAAGGAGGAGATGGACAAGCAGCGCCAGACCTTCATCGAGGGCTCGACCGAGAATGGCCTGACCGAACAGCTTGCATCCGATGTGTTCGACCAGATTGGTGCCTTCGCCGGGTATGGCTTCAACAAGTCACACGCTGCCGCCTACGCGCTTGTGTCCTATCAGACCGCCTGGCTGAAGGCGAATTACCCGGAAGAATTCATCGCCGCGTCGATGGCGCTGGATGCCGGCAGCACCGACAAGCTTGCTGTATTTCGCCAGGAATGCCAGCGCGAGGGAATCGATGTTCGCCCGCCGGATGTCAATCATTCGGGGGCCAGTTTTACCGTCGAGCAGTCGCCGGACGGCAGCCGTTCCGCCATCCGCTATGCGCTTGGGGCGGTCCGCAATGTCGGAAGTGAGGCCATGTCGCTTCTGGTTGGCGAGCGTGAGGCCAACGGGCCATTTGCCGACCTTGCCGATTTTCTGCGCCGCTTGCCGCGCGAGGCTGCGAACCGGCGCCAGCTTGAACATCTGATCCGTGCCGGTGCGCTGGACAGCCTTCACGAAAACCGCCGTGAATTGATCGGGAATATGGATGGGCTTCTGGGATATGCCGAGACCATATGGCGGGATTCGCAGTCGAACCAGGACAATCTGTTCGGGGGCAGCGATGATCTGGACAGTTCTGTCCGGCTGAAGCCCTGCGATGACTGGAGCGGCATGGACCGGCTCCGTGAGGAGTTCGAGTCGCTGGGTCTGTATCTGTCGGCGCATCCGCTTGATGGATATGTGGGCAAGCTGGAGAAGCTGAAAGTCATCAATGCCGCGCAACTGGCAGCGATGATCGAGAGCCGCAATATCCGGCCACGGGTCAATCTGGCTGGATCGGTGACGGCGAAGCAGGTGCGTATCTCGCAGCGTGGCAACAAATTCGCCTTTGTACAGTTCACAGACCAGACAGGGGTGTTCGAGATCACCTTCTTTTCCGACATCCTGTCGGAGAGCCAGGAGCTGCTGGACAGTGACATGCCGGTGCTGGTTTCGGCCAATATCCGGCTTGAGGAAAACGGCCCCCGCATTACCGCGGCGCGGGTTCAGGCCCTTGATGAGGCCATTGCCGCCTGGAATGGCGGTGTGGGGATCTGGCTGCAGGACGAACGGCCACTTCCTGCGCTGAAGTCGCTTCTCGACGATGACGGGCCGGGCCGGGCCGAGGTCAAACTGCGCCTGATGATCGACAATCAGGAGGTCAGTGTGGCGCTGCCGGGCCGCTTCAAGCTCAGCGGTGAGGCACGTCGCTCGATGCGACAGCTTCCCGGTGTCCTGTCCGTTCAGGAAATCTAGTCTCGGCTGTCGCAGTTGCGATCCCGCCTGCCGGCTTTTCGGCTTGCAATTACAGCTGGCTTTGGGTAAACCACGCGCAATTCACACATGCGGGCTGGCGCAGATCGACGGCAGTTGGTCAGGGCCTTTCCGGTGAGGGTTTAGAAACCTTTCATTTCCCGCATGGAGGCACAACCGGAGAACAGGAGTTACAAGCATGTCTCTGCCAACTTTTTCTATGCGTGAGATGCTCGAGGCCGGCGTCCACTTTGGCCACAGCACCCGCCGCTGGAACCCCCGCATGAAGCCGTTCATCTTTGGTGAGCGCAACAAGATCCACATTCTCGACCTGCAACAGACCGTGCCGATGCTGCACGCCGCGCTGAAGGCGATGAGCGATGTCGCCTCGCGTGGTGGCCGTGTTCTGTTCGTCGGCACCAAGCGGGCCGCCGCTGACAAGGTTGCCGAAACCGCACGCAACTGTGGCCAGTATTATGTCAATCACCGCTGGCTTGGCGGCATGATGACCAACTGGGCCACTGTTTCGCAGTCAATCCGTCGTCTTCGTGACCTCGAGGCACGCATGGAAAGCGACGAGGTCAACCAGCTGACCAAGAAAGAAGTCCTGCAGCTGACGCGTGAGCGCGACAAGCTGGAACTGACTCTTGGCGGCATCAAGGAGATGGGCGGCCTTCCTGACATGCTGTTCGTCATCGACACCAACAAGGAAGCCATCGCCGTCGAAGAGGCGAACCGCCTGAATATTCCGGTTGTTGCCATTGTGGATTCCAACGCCAAGCCCGAGGGCGTTGACTATGTGATCCCCGGCAATGATGACGCGATGCGCGCCATCTCCTTCTATTGCGAACTGGCTCAGGCTGCCGTTCTCGACGGCCTGCAGACCGAAATGATGAAGACTGGTGGTGACGCCGGTGCATCCGAGCAGGCGCCTGTCGAAGCTGCGCTTCAGGCAGAGCCAGCTGCAGAAGAAGCTGCCCCTCAGGAAGCTGCTGCCGAAGCACCTGCTGCTGAAGCGCCTGCTGCCGATGCACCTGCTGCTGAAGCATCTGCTCCCGAAGCACCTGCTGCTGAAGCGGACGTACCTGCTGCCGAAGAGGGCAAGGCGGAAGGCTGACACGAACAGCCCCGCATTTGATATGGACGCGAACCCGCCCCGGCAACGGGGCGGTTTGGTATCTGCAAACCGACTGATACGAAACTGAACAGTCAAACCACTCAACACGGGAAAATGACGATGAGCGTGACAGCTGCACTTGTGAAGGAACTCCGCGAAAAATCCGGCGCCGGCATGATGGATTGCAAGAAGGCACTTGCCGAGACCGATGGTGATATGGAAGCCGCGATTGACTGGCTGCGCACCAAGGGTCTTGCCACCGCCGCCAAAAAATCAGGCCGTGTGGCGTCCGAGGGGCTCGTTGCCTTTGCCGTTGACGGTACGCGTGGCGCGCTGATTGAACTCAATGCCGAGACCGACTTCGTGGCCCGCAATACCGAGTTTCAGGAATTCGCCTCGACTCTGGCCGGCCTGGCGCTTGGCGCGGATGACATCGATGCGCTGACCACCGTTGACTATCCAGGCACTGGCCGCAATGTCGCCGATGAACTGACCCACAAGATCGCCACCATCGGTGAGAACATGTCGCTTCGCCGCATGGCGTCCGTATCCGTGGGTTCGGGCGCGGTCGTGTCCTACATGCACAACGCCACCGCGGCCGGCCTTGGCCGGATCGGTGTGCTGGTGGCACTGGAGTCCACGGCTGGTGCGGATGTGCTCGAAGGCCTTGGCAAGCAGATCGCGATGCATATCGCGGCAACAGCCCCGGCAAGCCTGTCGGTGGATGATCTCGACAAGGACATGGTGCAACGGGAGCGTGACGTTCTGATAGAACAGGCCAAGGCATCCGGCAAACCACAGGAGATCGCCGAGAAGATGGTCGAGGGGCGGATGAAGAAGTACTACAAGGAAGTGGTCCTTCTCGAGCAGACCTCGGTCATCGACGGTGAGACAGCTATCGGTGATGTGATCGCAAAAGCCGGCAAGGACGCCGGTGCCGACATTGCGCTGACAGCGTTTGTTCGCTTTAATCTCGGCGAAGGTATCGAGAAAGAGGAAACGGACTTTGCAGCTGAGGTAGCGGCGCAACTGTCCTGATCACAGGCACAAGAGGCAGATATGGGCGAGGGTGACAGCAGCGGCGACGGGCACATCTATCCACGTGTTCTGTTGAAAATCTCGGGTGAATCGCTGATGGGCAAGCAAGCCTACGGCATTGACCCTGAGATGGTTGCCACTGTCGCCCGTGAGGTCTGCGGTGTTGTCCGGTCCGGTGTCGAGGTGTGCCTTGTCATCGGTGGCGGCAATATTTTCCGAGGGGTTTCCGGCGCTGCCGCGGGCATGGAACGCGCCACTGGCGATTACATGGGCATGCTGGCGACGGTGATGAATGCTCTTGCTATGCAGAATGCACTGGAAACTCTCGACATGCCGACACGGGTGCTGTCGGCGCTGCCTATCAGTGCGGTGTGCGAGCCCTATATCCGCCGCCGGGCGATGCGCCATCTTGAAAAAGGGCGTGTCGTGATTTTTGCCGCAGGCACCGGCAATCCGTTTTTCACAACTGACACCGCAGCCGCGCTGCGCGCCTCCGAGATGGGATGCGCCGCTCTGTTGAAAGGGACCCGGGTCGATGGCGTTTATTCCGCTGACCCTGAAAAGGACCCGTCTGCTGTCAGATATGACAGCCTGACTTATCTTCAGGTGCTGTCAGAAGACCTGAAGGTCATGGATGCCTCTGCGGTCTCTCTGGCCCGCGAAAATGATATTCCTATTCTTGTATTTTCAATCGAAAACGCTGGCGGTTTTTCTTCGGTGCTCCGTCATGAGGGCAAGTTTACGATTGTGACATGAAGTCTGTCCGCCGACAGCCTTAACAAAGGTGGTCGAACCGGACATAATCTACCCGCCACCTGTGGCGAAACGAATGGAGAATGGCATATGTCCGATCTTGATCTTGATGATATCAAGCGACGGATGGAAGGCAGTCTGAACAGCCTGAAGACCGAGTTCATGGGGCTGCGTGCGGGAAGGGCCTCCACCGGTATGCTCGAGCCGATCATGGTTGATGCCTATGGGTCGAAAATGCCAATGACGCAGGTTGGCAACATTTCCGCACCGGAGCCGCGTCTGCTGACTGTGACTGTCTGGGATGCGTCACTGACCAGTTCTGTCGAGAAGGCCATTCGTGAGTCCGACCTGGGCCTCAACCCGATGGCCGAAGGCACATTGATCCGTGTGCCGATCCCCGATCTGTCAGAAGAGCGTCGCCGTGACATGGTGAAGGTTGCCGGACGGTATGCCGAAGCCGCCCGCGTATCCGTTCGCAATGTACGGCGTGACGGCATTGAATCCGCGCGAAAGATGCAGAAGGAAGGCCTCATTTCTGAGGATGAACTTCGAGATACGGAAACGGATGTCCAGAAGCTCACCGATGATCATGTGAAGATGATTGATGACTCGCTGGCCAACAAAGAGCGTGAAATCACGCAAGTCTGATCTTCGCCACCTGACAGGTACCTGCCATGTCGACTAAACCGCATCACCTTGCGATCATTATGGATGGCAACCGCCGCTGGGCGCGTCAGCGCGGTCTGTCCACAGTGATGGGTCACAAGAAAGGCGCAGACGTTCTGAAGGACGTCGCGCGCTATGCGCATGAGCAGGAGGTGCGGTGGCTGACCGCCTTTGCCTTCTCTTTCGAAAACTGGAGTCGCCCGAAGATCGAGATTGATGGTCTGTTGGGGTTGCTTCGCGGGTTCCTCGAGAATGATGTCGACGAGCTGAACAAACAGAACGTCAAGCTTCGTGTGATCGGGAACCGTTCGCGGTTTTCGTCGAAATTGATTGATCTGATCGAGTGGGCTGAACGATCCACATCGGGCAATACCGGCCTCAATCTGACCTTGGCGCTGGATTACGGTGGTCGTCAGGAAATCACCGAAGCCGTGAAGATTCTGGTGAGCGAGGTCGAAAGTGGCATTCTGACCGTCGGTGACATCAAGGACGACGTGGTGAAGTCGCGGATGTCCTCTGTGGCGTTGCCCGATATTGACCTTCTTGTGCGAACGGGCGGTGAGCAGCGGATTTCGAACTTCATGCTGTGGGATATGTCCTATGCTGAACTGTATTTTACGCCAGTTCTGTGGCCGGATTTCTCACAAACGGACTTTCAACAGGCGCTTGAAGATTTCTCGGCCAGGGACCGCCGCTTTGGCGGTGATACCGTTGTCGATATACAGAACCGCGTGACGTCACTTGCTGACAAGCGCCGGTCATCCTGAGCCCCAGATGTTTGGAACCATATCGTCTGTAACAGGTCGCCGTACGATAGGGGCGATGCTTTTCCTGCCCCTGATACTGGTGTTCCTGCTGTCACAATCCACGGCGCAATGGATTCTCTTTGCGATTGCTGGCGTCATGGTGTGGGAATTCACCGGCATGGTGCGCCTGTCGATGCCCTTGCGGGCAACCATCCTGATGGATTTTGCGCTATTCGCGCTTCCGGCTCCCTATTTCATCGGCCTTGAAATGGTGGCGGGTATGTCGCTGCTGCCTGTTGTGCTCGGGCTGGCTGCGCTTGTCGTTGTGTTTGTCTGGATGACCACACGCGACGCTGTCGCCGCGGGATTCTCCTGTGCGATCATCGCCTGCATTCTGGCTGCGCGTGGAATGTTGGGGGTGGAGAATGGGCATCTGCTTCTGTTGTCAGTCGCCGCCATTGTGGCGAGTTGTGACATTGCCGCCTATTTCACTGGGAGGACCATAGGCGGCCCACCTCTTGCCCCTTCGATCAGTCCGAACAAGACGCGGTCCGGTGCCATTGGCGGGCTTGTCGCTGCGGTGCTGGCCTGCTTGTTGTTGCGATCTGTCCTGCAAATCAATTTTGCCGAAGCCGTTATCGGGGGCGTGGTCATCGCCGTGCTCGCGCAGTCGGGTGATCTTCTCGAGTCTATGCTGAAACGTCGCATCGGAGTGAAGGACAGTGGCAACCTGATCCCTGGGCATGGCGGCTTTCTCGACAGATTCGACGGATATCTCCTTACATTGCCGGCAGTCTATCTCTATATTCTGGCTGGCTAGCAAAGGGTGCGCTGGCGTTGGAAAACGCCGGGGCTTATGTGATCATTCGTGATGAAATCTCTCACCATTCTGGGCTCGACCGGATCCATCGGAACCAGCACGCTGGCGCTTGTGGATGCCTGCCCGGATGCGTTCGACGTAAAGGTGCTTGTTGCCGGCAGCAACACAGCGCTCCTCGCGGAGCAGGCGCTGAAATACCGTCCGGATATCGTGGGTCTGGCATCGACCGCCGACGCGGCAGCACTTCGCGAAGCCCTTGCTGGAAGCGGCATTGAAGTTGCCGAGGGTGAGGATGCCTGCACCGAACTTGCGCGGCGCCCGGTCGATGTGGTGATTGCCGGGATCGTGGGACTTGCCGGGTTGCCCGGGGTGCTTGCTGCGCTGGCCTGTGGTCAGACTGTGGCCCTCGCCAACAAGGAGTCACTTGTTTCCGCCGGGGCGCTGGCGATGGCAACGGCGCGCCGCCACGGGGCACGCCTGCTTCCTGTCGACAGCGAGCACAGCGCTATTTTCCAGTGCTGGCTTGGGTGGTCCGGTCACCAGAAAGATGTGACAGCCCCCTCTGCGAATGGCTCGGTTGACCGTATTTGTCTCACCGCGTCAGGAGGGCCTTTCCGGATGCGTGATCTGGACAGCTTTTCCATGATCACGCCGGAAGAAGCTGTAAAACACCCCAACTGGAGCATGGGACAAAAGATCTCGGTCGACAGCGCGACCATGATGAACAAGGGGCTGGAAGTCATCGAGGCGGCCTGGCTCTTTGATCTTTCCCCGCAATCCATAGAGGTTCTGATTCACCCGCAGGTCGCCATACATGGCTTGGTCTATTTTCATGACGGTTCGGTTATCGGCCAGCTTGGCACCGCTGACATGAAGACGCCGATCTCTTATGCCCTTGCCTGGCCGGACCGGCTGGACTGGTGCCCTGAGCCGCTTGATCTGCTGTCGATGGGACGGCTTGAATTCATGCCGGTGGATCCGGACCGCTACCCCTGTTTCTCTCTTGCGCGGCAGGCCCTTGCCGAAGGCGGCGTCATGCCGGCCGTGTTGAACGCTGCGAATGAAGTCGCGGTTGCGGCCTTCCTTGCACGGCAGATCGGCTTTACCGATATTGCGGCCGTTGTCGGCCATTGTCTTGATCATGTGCCGGAGGGTGACGTCGACAGTCTGGAGGCTGTTATTGCCGTAGACGGACGCGCCAGAGATCTTGCCAAGACCAGGTGTGGAGCCATTTCACAGGCCGCATCAACCAAACCCCTATCGCCTGCTGGTGGAGTGTGAGTGCCATGCCCGATCTGAGTGTCCTGCAACAGATCATAGCTTTTCTTCTGCTGTTGACCCCGGTCGTGTTCTTCCACGAACTGGGTCACTATTGGGCGGCGCGGCGCGCCGGTGTCGTGGTAGAGGTCTTCTCCATCGGGTTTGGTCCCGAGCTGTTCGGCTGGACATCGCGGAAAACAGGAACCCGCTGGCGGTTCGCCGCGATACCGCTTGGCGGGTATGTCAGGATGCGTGGTGATGAAGATGAGACCAGCGGCGCTGCACCTGGCGCGGACAAGGTGCCCGGAAGCTTTGCCGGTGCCCCGCTTGGTTGGCGCTTCATCATTGTGCTGGCAGGTCCGGTGGCGAACTTTATCCTCGGCATCCTTCTTTTCGCGTTGGTTTATGTGACGGTCGGCAAGGTCGTCTTGCCAGCTGAGATCGGCGAGGTCATGCCGGAGACTGCGGCGGCAGAAGCCGGACTGCAGCCGGGAGATCTTGTTACCGGGATCGATGGGCTCGCGGTACGCGATTTCAATGACCTGCGCGGGCTGGTGGTTGAGGCGCCCGGAAAGCCGCTGGATTTCACGGTGCTTCGCGATGGCAGGGAAATAAATCTCACGGTCACGCCGCAACCACGCTTCAACGAGCCAATGCAGATCTATATCGGTGTCCTTGGCGTGAAGTCGAGCGGTGCCGGAACCCGCGAACGCATGCTGCCGGGAAGCGCGATGATTGCGGCGACGCAGGATGCCTTTCGCATGTCTGTGATGATCCTGCGAGGCCTTGGCAGGCTGGTGAAGGGGGAAATGCAGGCTGGCGAGGTCCAGGGACCGGTGGGCATTGCCGAAATTTCAGGTTCAGCATTGCAACAGGGCCTGATTCCATTCGTGTTGCTGACCGCTGTGATCTCGATCAATCTTGGTCTGATAAACCTGATGCCAATTCCGGCACTTGATGGCGGGCATCTGGCGTTTTTCACCTATGAGGCCCTGTTCAGGCGGCCGCTCCCGATGCTGCTGCAGGGCGTTCTTCTGCGTGGCGGCATTGCCATCCTGCTGGCCCTGACCGTGTTTCTTGTGCTCTTTGATGTGGCGCGGCGGTTAGGCTGAGGGCGGCCATCAGACTTCTGCCTTCTTCAAATGTCTGCTTTTAATACCCCGGTTGCATGGTTATAGTTTTGCGACCTGATGAGGAGGGTCATCGCGATGCCGAAATGGGCGCTGATTTTTGCATGTTTACTGGTATTTGCACTCGGGGTGCCGCCGCTATCCATGGCGCAATCGAGCGACACACAGGTCGCGGTTGACGAGATTGTCATTTCCGGCAACAGGCGCGTCGCGGCTGGTACGGTGATGTCATACCTTCCCGTTCGCGTCGGTGACCGGGTGACCCGAAGCTCTCTTAGCATTGCGCTTGAGCGCCTTTACGAAACAGGGCTGTTCAAGGATATCGATATCACCCTTGACGGCCAGGTCGTGCGGGTCTCCGTGGTCGAGAACCCGATCATCAACAGGATCAATATCGAAGGCAATGACGTGATCTCGGATGAGAGACTCATGGAGTTTCTCGATATTCAGCCCCGCCGCGTCTACACGCGCGAACTGGCGCTCGAGGCAACACAACGTCTTCTGGATATCTATCAGGCCAGCGGCAGGTACGCCGCCGTCATTGAGCCGCAGATTATCGAGCTGGACGAAAACCGGGTTGATCTGGCCTTTGTTGTCGATGAAGGGCCATTGATCAAGATCAGCGCCATCACCTTCAGCGGGAATGAGATGTTCGCTGATCGTGTTCTGAAACGCACGATCTCCAGCCGCGAACAGAAATGGTGGGCGTTTTTCTCCGCTGGCGACAAGTATGACGAAGCACGGCTTGACTATGACGTTCGCCTGCTACGCCAGTTCTACCTGTCGCGTGGCTATGCCGATATCGAGGTGTCGAGGGTACAGGGGGGACTGCTGCCCGGTCGTACCGGATTTGCGGTTAACTTTATCCTCGAAGAAGGTCAACGCTACCGGGTTGAGAATATTGACGTAAGCAGCGAGATCGAGAATATCGATATCGAGGCGCTGCAACAGACATTCGATTTCGGTGATGAGGGCTGGTATGACGTGCGCGCCCTGGAGCAGGGATTGCTCGATATCACCAATACGCTGGGCAGCTTTGGATACGCGTTCGTAAGTGTCGAGCCAGAGGTTGTGACAAACCCGGAAACAGGGTTTCTGGACATTGCCGTCAGGATCGGCAAGGCGCGCAAGAACTTCGTCGAACGTATCGAGATTGTGAACAATGTCCGGACGCTGGACTCGGTCATCCGGCGTGAATTGGAACTGGTTGAGGGCGATGCCTTCAATCAGATCAAGCTGGACAAGTCGATTAGAAATGTCCGCAATCTCGGCTTCTTCTCGGATGTTTCGGTAAGGAACCTGGCTGGCAGCAGCGAGGACCAGACCATCACCCAGGTGATCGTCGAGGAGCAATCCACTGGTGAGCTTTCGCTTGGCATCGGATATTCCTCACTGGAGAGCGCCAGCGTGGCGCTTGGCATTGACGAGCGAAACTTTCTTGGCACCGGCCGTGCTTTCAGTTTCTCGGCTGATGTTTCCAATAAGCGTGCAAATGTTCGCGTTGGCCTTGCCGAACCGTATCTTTTTGGTCGCAATCTGACCGGTCGCGCCTCGGTCTTTAATGATCGGGTGAAAAGAAGCACAGTGTCGACCAACAGCACGGGTGTTGATTTTGGCGTGTCATTCAGTGCCGCTGACGACATCTATCACCGCGTCGATTACGAATTGTCGCAGTCCAAGACCACCGAGAAGTCTACCAAGGCAACCTCGATCACCGGTGAGAATGGCAAGAACATTCTGAAGTCCGCAGCGCGTTACACCGTTGGTCAGGACAAGCTGGACAGCCGCTTTGACCCGACGGAAGGCACGTTGCTTGAACTCAGGCAGGAACTTGCCGGGATTGGTGGTGATGCCCAGTTCTACAAGGTCACACTGCGAGGTGCCTATTACCGTCCTTTCAATTTCAACACCTTTTTCCTTGGCACGCGTGGACGCATCGGAACCGTGTCCGGACTTGGCGAGGACGTGACCCAGTCACAGCGTTTCTTCCTTGGCGGGCGTGACGTCAGAGGTTTTGACCTCAGCGGCATTGGCCCACGTGATACCGGGTCGAACACGGCTGTTGGCGGCAATTCGGTGATGAGCGGAACTGTTGAATTGGTTTCAAGCATCGGGTTGAGCCAGGATCTGAATATGCGCTGGACCATATTCTCCGATTTCGGAAGTGTCTGGGGCACAGACTTCCCCAATGGTGTAACAGGTGCCGACGACAGTTCCATCAGGACATCGCTCGGTGTTGGACTGCTCTGGGATACGGTTGTCGGGCCGTTGTCCTTCTACTGGGCAAACCCGGTGTCCAAGGAGTCGCATGATCAGACGAAGACATTCCAGTTCTCCATCGGCACCCGTCTTTAGGCGTCGATGGATGAATGTTGACGCTTTCCTGAGGCTCATCCTGATGCTGTGCCTCGCGGGAATGGTCAATGGTGCACAGGCGCAGACAGGCAATCAGTCTGCCGATCTGTCTGGTGAGGCAGCCGCCAGCAGTCAGGAGGCGCGGTACAGCACCGGCATGCGCGTGCAGCGGATTGGCCTGATTGACATTGATGGTGTGATTCGTGCCTCGAAGGGCACCGCGCGGGTTCGTGAGTTGCTTGATGAGCAGCGGCAACTGTTCCAGGCGGAGTTTGCTGCCCGCGAAACCGCGCTTCAGGAATCTGAACGCCGGCTGATCGCCCAGCGCGACGCGTTGTCGGAAACCGAGTTTGCCAGGCAGCTCTCGGAATTCGAGGCCGAGGTGGCAACCATCCAGAAGGAAATTCAGTATCGGCGGGAGGCCATCGATATTGCCTTTCAGGAAGCGCAGGAGAATTTACGCCGCATCGCTCTGGAGATTGTCACTGACGTGGCACGTGAGATGCGACTGGATTTCGTCCTCGAGCGGGAATCTGTCCTGATCTTTGTGCCCCGGTTCAATATTTCGGACGAGGTTCTTCGCCGCCTCGATGAACGCACCAAAGACGTGCGGATTGAGGTAACAAACACTGACAAACCTGCAGACGAATAGGATTGCGTAGTGGCGGTGGACCAGAGATTTTTTGCTTTATCGGCTTGTAGCCTTGACCGTCTTGCGACAGCTGCGTCCGCCACGCCCGCTGGCGCGTCTGTTGACGAGGCCATTGATGCTGCGCCTCTTGACGAGGCCAAGGCTGGCGACCTGACCTTCATGACTGGCGATCCCGGTGATGCGGCCTGCGCGCGTCTGCAGGGGGCCATTGTCATAACAACGGCAGAGCTCGCCGCGCGGCTGCCGGCAAGCTGTGCCGCGCTGTTATGCGATGCGCCAAGGCTCGGCTTTGCCCGCGCATTGACCCTGATGGTGGGTGACATTCCTGACAGTTTCTTGGCTGGGCCTGATCTGCCGGCATCGGTATCTGTCGCGACTTCTGCCAGCATTGCCCGGAATGTGACGATTGGTGAGGGCTCCCGCATTGATCCCGGTGCGGTTATCCATCAGGGGGTCGACATCGGGCGCGATTGCCATATCGGGTCGAATGCGGTGCTGTCGCATTGCCGTATCGGTAATGGTGTATCGATTGGTGCCAATTCTGTGATTGGTGGTGCCGGGTTCGGTTTCGAGATCACGGCCGACGGGCCCGTCGCACTGCCGCATGTCGGGTCTGTCGAAATTGGTGAAAAGACGCAGATTGCTGCTGGCTGCACGATTGATCGCGGAACTCTCGGTGTGACACGGATTGGCCGCCAGGTGATGATCGACAATCTGGTTCATGTCGCCCATAACTGCGTCATTGATGACCGCGCTGTTCTGGCGGCGCAGGTGGGGCTCGCCGGCGGGGCAGAGATCGGGGCTGGCGCGATGCTGGCCGGTCAGGCTGGTGTGAGTTCCAGGATTCGTGTCGGGAAGGGGGCCATTGTGATGGGCCAGTCCGGTGTGACCAAGGATGTTCCCGATGGCGTCACTGTTGTGGGGTTCCCGGCCGAGGAAGCACGCGAGGTCTGGCGTGAACGTGCCGCTTTGCGACGTCTTTTGCGGTCATCAGGAAACAAGAAAGGCTAGCCATGAGTGAACAGATAACTGAACTTGATATCGACGCCATCCAGAAGCGGATCCCGCATCGCCCGCCGATGCTGCTGATTGACCGGGTCGAAGAGATCGTTCCCGATGAAAGCGCTGTTGGCATCAAGATGGTGACTGTTGGCGAGCCCTTCTTTGCCGGTCATTTTCCGGACTACCCGATTATGCCGGGTGTACTGATTGTCGAGGCCATGGCCCAGACGGCAGCCTGCATGGCCAGTGTCACGCTTGGTGACGAGGGCAATGACAAGCTTGTGTTCTTTACCACCATCGATGCTGTGAAATTTCGCAAGCCGGTTCGGCCCGGTGCAGTGCTCAAACTCCATGTCGAGAAGGTGAGCGCGCGGGGCCCGTTGTGGAAGTTCAAGGGGCATGCCACGGTTGACGATGTGCGAACCTCCGAGGCCGAATTCTCGGCAATGATCGTGGATCCGCAGCGCTGATCAGGCGCTGTTTCCTGTGCCGGACAAGAAAGTTCCATCGCCATGACCGTTTCCATTCATCCCACAGCAATCGTCGACCCCAAGGTCAATCTTGGCGAGAATGTCGAAATTGGTCCTTATTGTGTGATCGGTGCCGATGTCACGCTTGGAGACCGCGTCCGTCTGATGTCGCATGTGGTGATTGATGGCCACACGACGCTTGGCGCGGATTGCGAAGTGCATCCTTTCGCCGTTCTGGGGCATCCGCCGCAGCATACCCGATATGCCGGAGAAGCCTCGACTCTCGAGATCGGTCATCATTGCGTCATTCGCGAACATGTCACCATGCACCCCGGAACAGCCATCGATTCGATGACCACCCGTGTTGGCAGTCACGGTCTGTTTCTGGTTGCCTCGCATGTGGCGCATGATTGCGTTGTTGGTGACCATGTAATCTTCGCCAACAATGCCTCGCTTGGTGGGCATGCGAAAATCGGGAACCATGTGATGATGGGGGGCTTTGCCACCGTGCAGCAATGGTGCCGTGTCGGTGATCACGCCATGGTGGCGTCGCAGACCGCTGTCGACAGTGATGTGATCCCGTTTGCCATCGCTGTCGGGAACCGGGCCTGTCTGACCGGGATCAATGTGATTGGACTGTCGCGGCGCGGGTTTGGTGAAGAGACGGTCGCGTCGCTTCGCAGATTGTATCGTGAGGTGTTCCGGGGCACCGGTGTGTTCCGCGACAGGCTGGCGGCGGCGCGTGCCGCCTATGAAGGCAATGAAGAAGCCTCCCAGATTTTCGACTTCATCGATGCTGCAGGCCGCAACGGTGTGTGCCAGGCGGCTGGCCCGCAAGGGACGTAGGGAGGTCGGGATGGCCAGACTGGCGGTAATTGCCGGGCAGGGGGAATTGCCTGTCACGCTTGCCAGCAGCGCCAGCCACCGAGGCGAGGATGTCGTGATCTTTGCGATCATCGGTCAGGCCGATGCCGATTTCAGCAGCTTTGCGACGCATGATGTTGCGCTTGGTACCATCGGAAAGACGCGCGAGATGATGCGTGACGCCGGCTGCGACCGGGTGGTGATGGCAGGCAAGATCAGGCGTCCGTCCCTGGCCCAGCTGAAGCCGGATGCCGCAGCTATTGGGCTGCTGGCGCGTGCTGTTGGCCGCGGTGACGACGCTCTTCTTCGGGGTATCAGCGCGTTTTTTGCCGAGGCCGGGATTGAGACTGTCTCGCCGGACAGCCTGATGCCGCAGGCTGTGATGCCGTCAGGCGTCCTGACCGGCGAAATCAATGCTGCCGCCAGTGGTGATATCGAACTGGGCATCGGCGTGCTGGAGGCCCTTGGCGGCCATGATGTCGGGCAGGGGGTCATCATTCAGGATGCGCGGGTCATCGCTGTGGAGGCGGCCGAGGGCACGGATGAGATGCTACGCCGTGTCGTTCCGCTTCTTGATCCGGCAGCGCCGCCGGCTGTGTTCGTCAAACGTCGCAAGGCCGGTCAGGATACCCGGCTTGACCTGCCTGTGGTTGGCGCTGACACGCTGCGGCTTGCGGCGGCTGCGGGTATCTCCATCCTCGCGCTAGAGGCGGATGGGGTGCTGTTGGCTGGAGCGCCTGACGATCTGTGGGAACTGGCTGCCAGCCTGAAACTGACGGTGGTGGGCCTTTGACAGCACCTGTCTTCATCCTGGCTGGAGAGCCGTCCGGTGACCGGCTTGCCGCCAGCCTGATGGAGGCTGTGAATGGCGGCTGGGGACAGCAGGACTGGATCGGTGTGGGCGGACCGGCGATGCGCGCCCAAGGGCTTGCCGGCTCTGTTGATATGGAAGCGCTGACGGTCTTTGGTTTTGGGGCTGCTCTTGCCGCCTATCCTAGGCTGTCGCGCCTTGCGGACCGGCTTGTCGACCAGATTGTCCAGGCACGACCAAAAGCCGTGATCACCGTGGATGTAAAGGGCTTTTCACTTCGTCTGGCGATGCGGTTGAAACGCCGTATGGCACAGCTTGGCTGGTCGGCCCCGATCATTCATTGTGTCGCGCCGACGGTCTGGGCGTGGGGGGCGTGGCGGCGACACCGGGTGGCGCGTGCTGTCGACGGGTTGCTGTGTCTGTTTCCGTTCGAGCCTGCCTATTTCGACGAGCTTGATGTGAAAACGCATTTCATCGGGCATCCCGAGGCGTTCAATCCTGTCTATGAGCGCCCGCAGCGTGTCGGGGCCGGAGGGGCGGTGCACCTGACGATTCTTCCGGGAAGCCGGCGTGGTGAAATCAGACACATTCTCGACCCGATGCTGTCGGCATTCGGGATGATGACGAAGAGGCATCCCGGGATCACCGCCAGCATCCCCACCCTGCCGCGGCTGGCACCGGAGATCGCCTCCGGCTGTGCCAGACATGGGGTAGAGGGCGTGGTGGAGATCGACCAGTCGGAAGGCGCGTTGTTCACTGCCTTGGCAAGGTCGGACGCAGTTCTGGCGGCTTCGGGAACGGTGACGCTGCAGACCGCGCTTTACGGCATTCCGGGCGTTGCCTGCTATATCGCGCCAAAGCTGTCTGCCGCGATCGGGCGGCGTCTGGTGCGTATGGACCGGGTCATCCTGCCCAATGCGCTTCTCGACCGCGAAGTCTATCCCTTCCTGTTTCAGGACGCCGCCACACCGCAAGCCATGGCTGATGGGGTGGCGGCTGTTCTGGCAGACAAGAGCGCAATGACGCGCGCCACAGAGGATGCCTCCCTGTTGCGCGATCAGCTTCGTGGCGGGGCAACGAGGTTCGAAACCAAGGTTGGCGACGCGCTGGCTGAATGGTTTGGTCCGCGCAGCTGACGATGATCAGAGGTGATCAGCGCTTGCCCATGCCGACATAGGCGCGCTCTGTTGGACCGGTGTAGAGCTGTCGTGGCCGCCCGATCCGTTGCATCGGATCGGTGATCATCTCGTTCCACTGTGCGACCCAGCCGACAGTCCGCGCCACAGCAAACAGGACCGTGAACATCGAGGTCGGGAAGCCCATCGCCTTCAGAATGATTCCCGAATAGAAATCAACATTGGGGTAGAGCTTTTTATCGATGAAATACTGATCCTTAAGTGCCATATCTTCAAGTTCCATGGCAAGCTCAAGAAGGGGATCATGGACACCAAGATCGTCAAGAACCTGATGGCATGTCTCGCGCAGAACCTTGGCGCGTGGATCAAAATTCTTGTAGACGCGGTGGCCGAAGCCGAACAGGCGGAACGGGTCTTCGCGATCACGGGCGCGTTCGACATATTCCGGAATGTTGTCCTTGTGCCCGATTTCATTGAGCATGTTGAGGACAGCTTCGTTGGCACCGCCATGTGCCGGCCCCCACAGGGACGCGATACCGGCCGCAATGCAGGCGAACGGGTTGGCGCCAGAGGAGCCTGCCAGACGCACGGTCGAGGTCGAGGCGTTCTGTTCATGGTCAGCGTGGAGGATAAAGATCTTGTCCATCGCGCGCGCCACAATCGGGCTGATTTCATAGTCCTCTGCCGGCACTGCAAAGCACATATGCAGGAAATTCTCGGCGTAGGAGAGATTGTTGCGCGGATAGTTGAAGGGCTGGCCAAGCGAGTATTTGTAGGCCATCGCCGCCAGCGTCGGGATCTTCGCGATCAGACGCCGTGAGGCAATCATCCGCTGCGTCGGGTCATGGATATCGGTGCTGTCGTGATAGAAGGCGGACAGAGCGCCGACCACACCACACATGATGGCCATCGGGTGCGCGTCGCGACGGAAGCCGCGATAGAAGATGGACAGCTGTTCATGCACCATCGTATGGCGGGTGATGGCGTTGTCGAATTCGGCTTTCTGCTCGGCATTCGGCAGTTCACCGTCAAGAAGAAGATAGGCCACTTCGAGGAAGTCGGCATTGTTGGCAAGCTCTTCGATCGGATAACCGCGATGCAGCAGCACACCCTGATCCCCATCGATATAGGTCAGGCCGGATTTGCATGAACCGGTCGCGCCATAGCCGGGATCAAAGGTGAACATCCCGGTTTGCCCGTACAACTGGCGGACATCCAGAACATCAGGCCCGATTGAGCCGTCAATCACCGGCAATGTAACGCTGTCACCACTGCTGTTGTCGGTAAGGGTGACTGTTTTCTGGGTGTCAGTGTCTGCGGCCATGCCTGTCCTCACAACTTCTGGCTAGAGATCTGAAAGCGCCAGCGGGATCGAGGCACGATGGCGCGCTGCACGAGGGAGGCTCTGTGTACCGTAATCCGCTAGATTTTGCAAGTTGTGCGGATACGATCCGCCACCTCATCCGGGCCTAGCGCGGCAAGCACATCGATGATGGACGGGGATTGTTTCGTGCCGGTCACCGCAGCGCGGAGTGGCAGTCCGATATCCTTCATTTTCAGACTGTTGGCCTCAAGCCAGCCCTTTATGAACCCCTGCAGCATGGCGCTGTCCCAGGGGCCGGAAGGCAGGTCTCCAAGAAGCGTGGCAAGGTGTGAGCAGGCCTCCTCATCAAGAAGTGCCGCTGCATCCTCGTCAATCTCTGGTGCGCCGTCATGAATCAGGAACCCGATGCCTGCAGCGATATCGAGATGGGTCTTTGCACGGTCCTTGAGCAGCGGCATCAGCGCTGTGACCCGCGCGGCGGCATGCTGGCTTGTCGGCGTGATATGCGGCGCCACCAGATCCCACAAGGCGACATCATCCATGGCGCGGATATAGTGGCTGTTGATATCGGCAAGCTTGTCCATGTCGAATCGCGACGGGGATCGCCCGACCTTGGCAAGGTCGAACCAGCGAACCGCATCCTCCCGGCTGATCACCTCGTCATCACCGTGGCTCCACCCAAGACGCAGAAGGTAATTCACCATGGCATCGGGAAGGAAACCCATATCCCGGTAGGCATCGACACCAAGGGCACCATGCCGCTTTGACAGTTTTGCCCCATCGGCGCCGTGGATCAGCGGGATATGGGCGAACACAGGCACCTCCCATCCCATGCCGCGATAGACCATGGTCTGGCGGAAGGCGTTGTTCAGATGGTCGTCGCCACGAATGACGTGCGTCACCCCCATGTCGTGATCATCCACCACAACGGCCAGCATGTATGTCGGGGTCCCGTCGGCGCGAAGAATCACCATGTCATCCAGCTGCGCATGCTGGACGGTGACATCGCCCTGCACCGCGTCACCGAGCGTTGTCTCGCCGCTATCGGGCATCTTCATCCGCACAACAAAGGTCTGGTCGGCATTGGGCAGGTCTGTGCTGTCGCGCCATGGCGAGCGAACCGGCTTGCCGTCCTCGCGTGCCTTGTCCCGCAATGTGGCCAGTTCCTCATCCGAGAGATAGCACCTGTAGGCGGCGCCAGCCTCGACAAGTGCCAGCGCGACCTCCGCATGCCGGTCTGCGCGCGCTGACTGGCTGACTGCCGGTTCGTCGCCTGCAAGGCCAAGCCAGGACAAGCCGTCATGAATGGCGTCGATGGCCTCCGCGGTTGAGCGTTCGCGGTCGGTATCCTCAATCCGGAGCAGATAGGTGCCGCCATGGTGGCGGGCGAACAGCCAGTTGAACAGCGCTGTCCTTGCGCCGCCGATATGCAGAAATCCGGTTGGTGAGGGGGCAAAACGCGTGACGACGTTCATGGTCTGTTAAGGCCTCGTTGCTAATCTGTCCGGTCGGGGCGACGCCCCGTCATGCGGGCGTGTCGAAACTGGCGGCATCCTAAGCAAAGGCCCTTTGAAAGGCGAGGGGAAACCGTCATTACCCTGATCCCGGAACGCCGAATTCTGCTCTATGTTGCCGCGCTGATAGCGGGTGTGGTGCTGGCCACGCGCATGCCGGACCCGGGTCTGCCACAGCTTGTGCTGATAACCGGTGCGGCAGTGCTTGCCGCTGTTCTGGCCTGGCGCGGCATGGCCTGGCGTTGGCAGGTGATGATGGTCTGCGCCGTGTGGGGGCTTGCCGGGCTGTCTGCGGCCAGCTGGCAGCTCGCCCGCGCGCCGGCAACGCTTGCGACAGGTGCGACGGCCAGCCTTGATGGGGTCATCGAACGGCTTGATGGTCGGCAGGATAACAGGTTGCGCGTGTGGGTGCGGGTGGAGGCTGCAGACCAGGCTGGGCGCATTCTGACCGGACATCTTGTCAGGCTGTCGGTGCGACCTGACATGTTGGCGCCTGTTGTGGGCAGTTATCTTCGGGTGCGTGCCCGCATCTACCCACCGCCGGCGCGTCTTCTTCACGGCGCGCGCGACTATGCGCTGCAGGCGCGTGTTCGCGGGGTCGTCGCCAGTGGCTATATCGTCGAAATACGCGACGTGAGGGCACCATCCGCATCGCTGCCCCTGGCTGTCCGGCTTGGCATGTTGCGCCAGGATCGTGCCGATCGCATTGCAGCCAGCATGGATGCGCCGGCTGGTGGCATTGCGGCGGCCTTGCTGATTGGCGACAGGCGGTATGTCAGCGAGGAGATCTATGATTTGTTCCGGCAGTCCGGGCTGGCGCATCTTCTGGCCATTTCAGGGCTTCATATGGGGCTGCTGTGTTTTGGGGTCATTGCCTTTCTGCGCCTGCTGGCTGCGCTCGCCCCGTCATGGGCGTGCCAGGTTCCGGTGCACAAGGTTGCGGCGGTTGGCGGCGTGGTTGCCGGCCTTTGCTATGTGCTGCTGTCGGGCCTGTCGGTCAGTGCCATTCGCGCCTTTCTGATGGCGATGCTGATCCTTGCCGCCTGGCTGGTCGACAGGCTTGGCCTGACGCTTCGCAATGTCGGTCTGGCAGCCGGGGCAATCCTGGTGGTCAACCCGATGGCGGTGTTCGGTGCCGGGTTCCAGCTGTCCTTTGCCGCGACAACCGGACTGGTGATCTGGTTCGAGACATGGCGTCACCGCACAGGGGACGGTGGCGTGGCAACCCCGCGAATTCTGCGGTGGGCCGGTGATCTGGTCATGGCCTCCCTCATTGCCAGCGCGGCGACAACGCCGTTGACCGCGCAGCATTTTGGCACGGTCACGCCATGGGGCGTGTTGGCAAATCTTGTTGGCATTCCGTTGACCGGGATCTGGATCATGCCGTCTGGTCTGCTGGTGCTGGTCACACAGTTCCTGCCGGTTCCCCGGCTTGCCGAGTCCGTGGCGGTGGCGTTGATGGAGACAGGTATTGATCTGCTCGTCGGGACCGCGGCCCTGTTTGCCGAATTGCCGGTCTCACCACTTCGCGTGATACCGCCGGGCGCGCCTTTGCTGGTGATATCAGCCCTTGCCGGCCTTGTTCTGCTCTGCTGGCGGCTTCCAAGACCCGC
>NTKV01000040.1 GCA_002457745.1 SAR116 cluster bacterium MED-G06
ATCGCCAGGCGCTTGGAAAGCTGGTCTTCGCAGCGCCGAAACGCCGCGTGGCGCTGGAGGCCATTATCCACCCCCTTGTCGCGGCTGACCGTGACCGGTTTCTGACAGAATTCCGTGAGGCGGGTACACCGATGGTGGTTCTCGACGTGCCACTTCTGTTTGAGACCGGTGGCCAGAGCCTGTGTGACCACACGATTTTGTGTGCAGTCGACCCTGCCATCCAGAGGACCCGTGCCTTGCAACGCGCCGGCATGACGGACGAGAAACTGGACGCCATTCTGGCAAGCCAGATGCCCCTTGCGCAAAAACGGCAGCTGGCTGACTCTGTGATTGATACCGGTAACGGGGTAGACGCGGCGCGCCGCGCACTGGATGCCATCCTGGATGGTCCGGTGGCAGATTTGATAAAGGGTCAATAGCCATGCGCGAGATTGTTCTTGATACTGAGACCACGGGGATTGACCCGAAGGACGGCCATCGGATCATCGAAATCGGCGCGCTCGCGCTTGTCAATCACATGCCGACCGGCGAACAGCTTCACATCTACATCAATCCGGAACGCGAGATTGATGCTGGCGCTGTCGCGGTGCATGGGCTGACCAATGACTTTCTCGACGACAAGCCGCTGTTTGCCGATATCGCTGATCAGTTCCTCACATTCATCGGTTCAGATCCGCTGGTGATCCATAATGCGCCCTTTGACATGGGCTTCATCAATGCTGAGCTGGAAAAGCTGGGGCGCGCGGCGCTGCCAATGGAGCGCGCTGTCGATACACTGACCATGGCGCGGCGCAAATTTCCCGGGGCGCAGGCCAATCTGAACGCGCTATGCCGCAGGTTCGAGATCGACAACACGCATCGTGACCTCCACGGCGCGCTGATCGATGCCGATCTTCTGGCGTCGGTCTATATCGAACTTCTTGGCGGCCGCCAGCCCGATCTGTCGCTTGAACCGGAGCGCGCGACCGCGAAATCCCGGGTAGCACAATCCCGGGTAGCACAATCCCGGGAAACACCGGTACAAGGTGACAGCCAGTCAGGCTTTGCCCTGCAGGAGGATCCGTCAAAATTCGACCGGCCACATGAAGCAAGCCAAACAGAAAAAGCCGCGCATGCGCGGCTTCTCGAAAGTTTCAAAGATCCGATCTGGCACCGGTAGGCCGCTGCAACCTCAGCAATGACTAGGCGTCGGGTGTCTCTTCCCCGCCGTCGGCACCATTTGCCGCCAGCGCCTCTTCCTGACGCGCCAAATTGTTCTGGTAGACAGCAACAAAATCGATCGGCTGGATGCTCAGCGGCATGAAACCGCCATCGCGGGTCATGTCAGAGATGATCGCGCGCGCGAACGGGAACATCAGACGCGGGGCCTCGATCATGATCAGCGGGTTCAGATCCTCACGCGAGGCGCCAGGTGCCGAAACGATGGCGGCATAGGTCAGTTCCGCAAGAAACAGCGACTTGTCTTCGGTCTGCGCCTTGGCATTCAGTGACAGCAGCACTTCATACTGTTCGCTGTTCAGTCCGCGTGCGCCAACATTCACACCGATCTGCACATCGGGTTGTGACGGCGGGTTGATCAGAATGTCAGGGGCGTTCGGATTCTCGAAAGAGAGATCCTTGATATATTGCGCGTGGACAACGATCTGGCGCGCGGCCGCCTCGCCTTGTCCATTTGCCGCCTGATTTTCGCTGTTGCCGTCTTCCGCCATAGAATCGCCCTTCCCGGTCGTGGCCCGGCATGTCCCGGGCTGGTTCAGATCACAGTTCGCCGCCGCGATAGCACGGTTTCCGCCATGGCCGCAAGCTGTGGAGTCACTCGCTGTCGATCCGCCGCGGCGGACGATCGCGCTCCTCAAACTCACCTTCTATGATGTCATCGCTGTCGGCATCGCCGGGATGATGCTTGTTCTGGCTGACCCCCTGATCCGTGTCACCGGACCCGAATCCGGCCCCAAAATGACCGCCGCCAAAGGGTCCGCCGCCGAAGGGTGACTTGGCGCGCATCATGAACTGGCCCCGCGTTGTCACCCATTTCAGCAGGGCCGCGCCAAGGATGGTCCGAACCACCGGCATGAACATGATCAGGCCGGCAGCGTCCGTGAGATATCCGGGGATCAGCATCAGCACCGCGCCACCAAGAATCGAGACTCCGGCGGCAAGCGAGGCAACCGGCGCCTCACCGCGTAACATCTGATTCTGGAGCGATGCCATCACAACCCGCCCCTGTGTGCGCAAAAGCCACATGCCGATCATTGCGGTGACAAAAATACCGATGATGGTGAGAATCACGCCAAGCTCGCCACCAATGGCGATAAACGCTGCGATTTCGGCCCATATCCACAGGATTACCCCGATGATAAAGACAAGTGCCACTTTGCCCCCGTTCCGCCGCCGCAAAAAAAATAACTGAAAATCCGCGGATTCGGCTTGCTGGATTATTCAGGCAACATATGTATCCTATACCTCCGCATTGTAAGACGCTTTGCGGATAAGACCAAATCATCCCGCTGGGGGATCCTGTGCCATTTATCGACATCATCATTTTCGCCGTGATTGCCGTTCTTCTCGTGCTGCGCCTGCGCTCGGTTCTTGGCCAGCGCACCGGTTATGACGAACAGCCGCAGCGCGACAACCGTCTTGACAATGAATCAGCCGAGGTCATCTCGATCGAGTCAGGCCGCCGCGCGGAGATCGCCGAAGGCCACGGCATGGACGCGCTTCGCAAGGCAGACCGTAGCTTTTCCGAAAAGGAATTCATGAATGGCGCCGCCGCTGCCTTTCAGATGATCCTCAATGCCTATGCCGAAGGCGATCTGGCCAATCTGAAGCGTCTTCTCAGCTATGATCTGCTGCAAAGCTTCACCCAGTCGATCCAGCAGCGCGCCAAGGATGGCGAAACGCTGAGCATCACGCTTGACGAGTTGCGCGATGTGAGGATCACCGATGCCAAGGTGTTCGACAACACGGCGTCTGTGACTGTCGAATTCCAGTCGACCCAGACCCGTATCCTGTCTGACAAGGATGGCGACACTCTTGAGGACGAGGACACCGGCACCCGTGATCTGATCGACATCTGGACGTTTGAACGCGACCTGACGCTTGATGATCCGAACTGGAAGCTTGCCGAGACCGACTCCCCCGACGAAGAGTGACGGGTGCGGGTGACAGGTGACGGTGACAGCAATGACCGGCCCGCAGGACGACACTGGTGACGAGGATACCGCGGTCTGGAAGCGGCTGACCGCCGGTGTGAAGGCCTATGAGCGCGATGCCCCGCTGGGGTCCGGGCGGGCCACCTTGTCAAAGCCGAAACCAAAATCCAAACGCAAGACAGCCGGCGCGTCCAAGGCCGACACCATCAGGCCTGGACAGAGAACGGCGCCGAAGCAGACCCCGGATCCGGTTGACCTTCGTCGGGGCGATCATGCCGGTATTGACCGCTCGACCCGCCGGCGTCTGGCGCAGGGGCAGCTTGCCATCGAGGCGCGGCTTGACCTTCACGGGATGACAGCGGCGCAGGCGGAACGGCATCTCTCACGTTTCATCAACGGCGCTCTTGGCGATGGCAAACGGTGTGTTCTGGTGATCACCGGCAAAGGTGCCAACAACAATGGTGTGTTGAAACGCCTGGTGCCGATGTGGCTGAAAGCACCGCCGCTTGGGGCCCGGGTGCTGGCGCTTTCGCAGGCCATACCTTCGGATGGTGGCGATGGGGCGCTCTATGTCATGCTTCGCCGCAGCCGGCACCAGCCATGACCCCTTTCGGCAAACGAATGCGCGAGCTTCGTGCCGCGCGTGGCCTGACACAACAGCAGCAGGCAGACCATCTTGGGGTGTCGAAAGCCTATATATCGGCCCTGGAAAACGGTCGCCGGGGGCAGCCATCATTGCCTGTTGTCGACCAGATCTGTGTCTGGCTGGGTTTGATCTGGGATGATGCCGAGGAGCTGAAGCAGCTGGCCGCGGTGTCACACCCGAAACCGACCATCGACGCCAGCCAGATGCATGAAAAGGCAATCGAGCTTGCCAACAGAATGGCACAGAATATCAGCCAGCTTGACGAGGAATCCTGCGAACGGCTTCTGGCTGCGCTGAACAGCGAGCTGGATCGCGGTGATCGCTAGTCCGGGCGTGATGCCTTCCGCGCATCGGTAACTTGTGATAGGACATCGCCACCGGGACAGATCCCGATAACCCCATCATTGACCTGTGGTGAAGCGCATGACCCCAGAACAGTTGTCGACGCATGTTCCCAGGATTTCCGTGGAAAGCCCGTCTCGCCTGTCGAATGACGATATCCACGAACTGTGTGACGCCGCCGAGGAAGCCATTCTTGCTGGCGGCGGTTTTGGCTGGCTGACGCCGCCACCGCGTCAGGTGATGGAAGATTACTGGCGTGGCGTGCAGATGATCCCGGAGCGGCACCTTGTCGTGGCGCGACTCGACAAGGTGGTCGCCGGCTCCTGCCAGATTGTCCGGCCACCGAAAAACAATGAGGCGCAGGCCTTCGTATGCCAGCTGACCACCTTTTTCGTCTCCCCGTGGGCCCGTGGCCATGGTCTGGCGCAGATGATTGTTGCCGAAGCCGAGGCGCTGGCGAAATCAAAGGGGTTCCTGATGATCAATCTGGATGTGCGCTCAACCCAGGACCGCGCCATCCAGTCCTTCGAGGCACGCGGCTTCACACGGTATGCTGTGAATGAACATTATGCGCGTGTCGATGACAGCTATGTTCAGGGATATTATTACCAGAAGGAACTGAAGTGATGGCCTATGACGACAGCAACATCTTTGCGAAAATCCTGCGCGGGGAAATTCCCTGTAACAAGGTTGCCGAGGATGACCACACGCTGGCGTTCGAGGATATCGCGCCGTTGCGCGCGGTCCATGTTCTGGTCATTCCAAAAGGTGCCTATGTCGACTGGCGGGACTTCGCCGCCACGGCCAGCGACGAGGAACAGGCCGCCTTCACCCGCATGATCGCGCAGGTGGCCGAGGTCACCGGAATCGCTGACAGTGGCTATCGGGTGATTTCCAACATTGGCAGGAACGGCCATCAGGAAGTGCCGCATCTTCACATGCATGTTCTTGGCGGTGAAGCTGTCGGCCCGCTTGTGGACCGCAGCTGATCTGACCGCGGTTGATCTGACCGCACTGTTGGGTCCGGCTGCCGCCAGTTAAAATCAGAAAAATCTAATAATCTTGCGGGCTTGCCTGCCCCCCTCCATCATGGCTGATCCCAAAGGATCAGGGCCCTGCCATGCATGCCAGTATCAAAACGGTGGCCTTTCGCGGCATCGATACTATCCCTGTCGAGGTGCAGGTCCATCTTGCGAACGGGCTTCCGGCGATGGCCATTGTCGGGCTAGCCGACAAGGCGGTGGCGGAATCACGCGAACGGGTCCGCGCCGCGCTGGCCTCGATCGGGCTGGCGCTGCCGCCAAAACGGATCGCCATCAATCTGGCGCCGGCAGATGTCGTCAAGGAGGGCGCGCATTTCGACCTGCCGATCGCCCTTGGGCTTCTGGTCGCCATTGGCAGTGTGCCGCGTGACGCGCTTGATGGCACATTGGTGCTTGGGGAACTGTCTCTTCATGGGGGGATCGAGCCGGTATCGGGCGTATTGCCGGCGGCAATGGCGGCGGTGGCAGCCGGTCTGGATCTCGTCTGTCCCGGCGCTTGCGGGTCTGAGGCGGCCTGGGCAAGCGATCTTGGCATCATCGCCGCCCCAGACCTGATGTCACTGCTGAATCATCTTCGTGGGCACCAGCATGTACCGGCCCCGCGTCCGGAATTGCTGCCAGCTGCGCATGCCGCGCCCGACATGGCTGATCTCAAGGGACAGGAAACCGCCAGACGGGTGCTGGAGATTGCTGCTGCGGGTGCGCACAACCTGTTGATGGTGGGACCGCCCGGGGCTGGGAAATCGATGCTGGCGGCGCGGCTTCCCGGGCTGTTGCCACCTCTCACCCCGCGAGAGGCGCTTGATGTCACGATGCTGCATTCGGTTGCAGGCACCCTGCCGGCCGGCGGTCTGATCCAGACGCGACCCTTCCGCGATCCGCACCATTCCGCCTCGATGGCGGCGCTTGTCGGTGGCGGTGCGCGGGCACGCCCTGGTGAAATCTCGCTGGCCCATGGTGGTGTGCTGTTTCTCGACGAGCTTGCCGAATTCGCCAAACCGGTGCTGGACGCGCTTCGTCAGCCACTCGAAACCGGTCAGGTGGTGGTGGCGCGGGCCAATCACCACGTCACCTATCCGGCAAGGTTCCAGCTTGTTGCCGCAATGAATCCCTGCCGGTGCGGGTATCTTGGCGATCCATCGCGTGCCTGTGCGCGGGCACCTGAATGTGGCCGCACCTATTGTGCAAGGGTGTCGGGCCCGATGCTTGACCGGTTCGACATGATCATCGAAGTGCCGGAGGTCAGCGGCCAGCTTCTCCTCGACAGGACACCCGGCGAGCCGACTGGTGCGGTGTTGCGCCGTGTGGCAACGGCCCGCGATTTCGCCGCTGCCAGCAGGCCGCGGCAGGACCCTGCCAAGGCAGAGGCGTTCGATGATCCGACAACGCAGATGTCGGATGAGGCGCGCCGCCTGATCGAGCTAGCCATCGAGAAACAGTCTTTGTCGGCGCGCGGGTTTCATCGGGTGCTTCGCGTGGCCCGCAGCATTGCCGATCTCGAAGGGCACCCGCAGATCGAACGCCAGCATCTTGCTGAAGCGTTGGCCTACCGGGCGATGCCGTTGCTGGCGTGACCTTGCTGTGCCGCCTCGATCGCATCCCAGGTAAGGGCGGCGATGTCGGTTCCTGACAGGCGCGCGATTTCGCGGATGCCGGTTGGCGAGGTGACATTGATTTCGGTCAGGTAATCGCCAATCACGTCGATGCCGACAAACAGCAGCCCCCGGCGGCGCAGTTCCGGTCCGATGCGGGCGCAGATCTCGTGGTCACGCGCTGTCAGATCGGTGGCAACAGCCTTGCCGCCAACATGAAGGTTGGAGCGGGCCTCGCCTTCGCCCGGCACACGATTGACCGCGCCGACGGCCTCGCCATCGACAAGAATGATGCGCTTGTCACCCTGTCGGACCGCGGGAAGATAGGCCTGCACCATCACCGGCTCCCGCGAGGCTGCAAAAAACATCTCAAGAAGCGAATTCAGATTCTGGTCCGAGGGCGCCAGACGAAAGACCCCGGCACCGCCATTGCCAAACAGCGGCTTGACGATGATGTCCTTATGCAGCGCACGAAACCGCTTGATGGCGTCCTCGTCACGCGAGATCAGCGTCGGCGGCATCAGCTCCGGAAACAGGGTCACCAGCAGTTTTTCCGGCGCGTTCCGCACCTCGGCCGGATTGTTCACAACCATCGTCGAAGCCGGCAGCATCTCCAGAAGATGCGTGGCGGTGATATAGCCCATGTCGAAAGGGGGGTCCTGGCGCATCAGGATGACGTCAAAACCGGAAAGCTCGCGGCGCTCTGGCGCACCGACCGTGGCATGGTCGCCAACAACATCACGAAGCGCCAGGCTCTGGCCCACCGCCTCGATCCTGCCTTCGTTCAGCGACAGGCGGTCAGGCGTGTAGTACCAGAGGCTGTGTCCTCGCGACTGAGCTTCCAGCATCAGCGCAAAGCTCGTGTCGCCGGTGATGTCGATGGACCCGATCGGGTCCATCTGGATGGCAACGGCCAGAGACATGGTTGCGGCCTATTCGCGCTGGTCGGAGCGAAGCGTGATGTAGTTCACCACCTGCTGTGCGAAACGAAGCTCGCGCGCATGGCCGACAACGCGGTTCATTTCCTCGGCATCAGCGGCGACGCCGGACAGATAGACGGTGCCGTTCACCACATCGATGCTGAAATTCAGCGACGAGACACTGCTGTCGGCAATGAGTTTGCCGCGAAGCTGGGCGCTGGCTGCCAGATCCTTGGCCACATCCTTGATCGAGGATGTGTCGGTAACCTGAAGCTCGTTGATCACCTCGCGAACGCCGCGAACCTCCCACGCCAGACGTGTTGCAAGAACCTTTTCCTCAGGCGTCTTGACCTTTCCGGTCATCAGCACGGCAGCGTCATTGACAGTCAGATCGACAACTGTGCTCAGGCTGGCATCTTCCTGAATGAACCTGTCCTGGATCTTGGTGTAGATCACGCTGTCGGAAACCGATGTTGTCAGACCCTTTTCCGTGGAAGACGCGGCAACAGCGGCAGTGCCGACACCGACAATGGCCGGGGCGCATCCCGAGAGAAGCAGCCCGCCAAGCGCCATCACCGCGACTGTCAGGGACAGTCTGGAAGGCCGGGTGCGGGCAGGTGAAGATGTTTCGATGGGTGCGGACATGTGCCGGGTTTCCATGTCTGTGATCAATCCAGTGGCCAATGTGCCGGTTGCTGATTCGCCGGTCAAGTCCGGCTTTCAGTGATGTGATCCGGCCGGTCTCGGTCCACCGCATGATGCGTGTGGTGGGTACGGGGGCCGAGAGTTCAGGCCAAGAGTTCAGGCCGGGATTCAGATCATGGCCCACCAGGCATCACGAATATGTCTGATGCTGAAGAGAATGCCCCCGAAAGATGGCGAAATCTGGATCAGATCGAAACGCAGTTCAAAGGCAGGTGAAATCCTGCGTTGCCGGCAGAATTGCTGCGCGGCGCGCGCGATACGCTGGCGTTGCTGTGCTGTCGGTATGCCCCCGGCATCAGAGCCGGCACCAGAGCCGGCATCAGAGCCGGCATCAGAGCGATGGCGAAATTTCACCTCGACAAAAATGATCCGTCTGCCGCGTCTGGCGACCAGATCGATTTCGCCCACCGAACCTCGCCAGCGCCGTGCGAGGATTCGGTGACAGGTTAGCATGAGATAGACAAGGGCGACGAGCTCGGCGGTGCGTCCCTGTTGCTCGGCGCGTTGACGCGCCTCCTGCCTGTTACCTGTCTTCCTGGCCATCCGCGTTGTCTGCGCTGTCGATCTTCAAAGCTGTGCGATAGACCCGGTTGCGCGGCAGGCCGGTGGCCTCCACCACGGCACGCACGGCATCACGAAGTCTCTGGCCATCCATTTCGGCGCGGATCATGGCCTCGAGTGTTGCCTCATCGATCTTGTCAGCATCACGCGCGGCGCCGGCAACAAGCAACACGATTTCACCCTTTGGTGGTTTGGCGCCGGCGAAGTGCTCAGCCAGCTCATGACAGTCGCCGCGGATCACGTCCTCATGGAGCTTGGTCAGCTCGCGCGCCACCACCGCCTTGCGTGGCCCAAGAATATCAGCCATCTCGGCAAGGCTCTGGGCCAGGCGCGACGGTGTCTCGAACCAGATGGTCGTGGCCTTCAGTGCCGCCAGCTCGGTAATCTGCGAACGTCTTGCGGATGTCGTCGCCGCCAGAAATCCGGCAAACATGAACTGGTCTGTAGGCAGGCCGGACACAGCCAGCGCCGCCAGAACCGCGCTTGGTCCGGGAACGGACAGCACCGGAATCTCCTGTTCGCGGCAGGCGGCAACAAGCTTGTAGCCCGGATCCGAGATCAGCGGCGTACCGGCGTCGCTGACAAGCGCCACCGCCTTGCCAGAGGCAAGCTGTTCCAGAAGCCAGGGGCGCATCTTTGCCCCATTATGGTCATGATAGGGGACCAGTCTGGCGGAGATCGATGTTCCGGTCAGGTTCAAAAGCTTGCGGGTGACGCGCGTGTCCTCGCAGGCGATGATCTCGGCCCGGCCAAGGACCTCGGCGGCGCGCGGTGAAAAATCACCGAGGTTTCCGATGGGGGTGGCCACAAGGGTCAGCGTACCGGCTGTCATGATCGGGACAATCTTTCGGGTGCGGCGCGAGATACAGACGCCACAAATGTTGGCTATCAAGGTATTCAAGATATAGCCGATTAATGACTTGCAGGCAAAAACAGGCCATGATGTTCGCCATCGCGACAAGAAAGTTCAGGATGATGTTCAGGCGATTTGCCATCGTAATATGTCTGCCGCTCGGGCTTGCGGCCTGCGGTGTCGCGGTCGAGCAGACCAGCCAGCCGCGGACGTCAGCGCCCGCAGCGTCAGCGCAGAGCGATTCTGCATCGCAAACGGCAGCATCGCAGACCGACACATCCGTGGAAACCGCCTTGCTGGCCCCGTCGGTAACCGGAAGCATCGACGGGTTGATCGACAGCGTTGCCGATGCGGATGCGGATGCCGATGCCGAGGACACGGAAACAACGGCAATCGCGGATGATGGCGCGGACGAGGCGGCGCGTCTGCAGGTCGGTGTCGATGAGGGCGTAGAGCTGCCGGTGGCTGAAGTGCCAGCACAGGCGACGCCAGCACAGGCGACGCCAGCACCAGCTGGACCTGTCACCCCGCAAGGCGATGAAACGGACACAATCCTGTCCGCTGACAGGGCGGCCACCGAAGATGCCGAAGCGCAGCAGGACACGGCCGAAATTGTTGGCAATATTATCTGGAACATCGAATCCGCACAGAAAGGCCGTGCTGAGGCACCGGCTGATCCGGTCATTCCGGTCGGGCCGGATCCGTCACTTGCCAGTGAGGCACTCGAAGCGGCCTTTGCGATGCTGGCACGGCGTGAACAGGGCCTTCCGGAGGAAGGCTTCCTGATGCCGAAAAAGGCACCCGGGATCATGCGGATCGCGTTGCTTGTGCCAACATCGGGCGCGAATAATGTCCTTGGCAGTGAACTGCAACGCGGTGCCGAGCTGGCGCTGTTCTCGCTTCGCAACCGGCAGGTAGAGCTTCTGGTATTCGATACAGCCGAGAAAGGTGCCCGCATCGCGGCACGCGAAGCTGTCCAGGCCGAAGCCGACATCATTGTCGGCCCGCTCTTTTCCGATGCGGTGGTGCCGGCGCGCCAGGTCGCTGCCAACGCCGGCGTTCCGATGCTGGCGCTGTCCAACAATACCGAGATCGCTGACCGGGGAAGCTGGCTTCTGGGTTATATGCCCGAACAGCAGGTTGATCTGCTTCTCGGCCACGCTCTTACCAGTGGACGGAACAAGGTGGGGATCATCGCCGCCTCGGACGCCTTTGGCCAGCGCCTGGCGCGTCACGCCAGAAAACGGCTCGCACAGTTCGGCATCACACCGGAGGATTTTGTCACCCTCACTCCGGCGCAGCTTGCCGATGAGGATTCGCTGAAGGCCGCGGTGAAGACCTTTACCGGCTACCAGCCACCCGAGGAGGAGGAAGACGCACCGGCAAGCTTCGAGCTGCCGCCGCCCCGCTTCGATGCTGTGCTGTTTGCCGGAAGTGCGGATTTTGCCCTTCGTACAGCCCCGGTACTTGCCTATTACGATGCCGATCCCGAGCGCGTTCTCTATCTTGGCAATGCGCAATGGAACCAGCGCCGCATCCTGATGGAGCCGTCATTGCAGGGCGGACTGTTCGCCTCGCGCCCCACCGATCGCGACGACGCCTTCAACGCGCTCTGGTCCTCGGCATGGGACGGGCGACCCGGGGCGCTGGCACGGCTGAGCTTTGATGCCATGGCGATGGCCGCCATCCTGACCGACCAGCAGCGCACCGAATGGAATGCCGCGCTGCAATCGGGATCTGGTTTCAACGGGTTCAGCGGCGCCTACAGGCTGCTTCCCGGCGGCGGCAACCAGCGCGCCTTCGAGATCAGAGAAATCAGTGGCGGCGTGTCCACAGTGCTGCAACCTGCCCCCGATAAGATCTAGGGATAAGATCCAGGGATAAGATCTAGCATCAGGATCCGCTGTCGGCAGGGGTTGGCCAGCGGTCAGGTGCCAGTGAGCAGGTGCCAGTGATCAGGAGCTCGGATAGGTGGCAGTGATCAGGAGCTCAGCCAGAATCCGGTTCAGCACCAGACGGCCTTGTCGGGTCACCCGAAGCGTTCCCGCCTCCGCGGCGAGAAGTCCGTTGGCGATCAACCGGTCGTGCGCCGCCATGTCGATATGCAGGGTGAGGTCATCGAACCTGTCGGACAGCGCCGCCAGATCCATCCCTTCGGCAAGCCGAAGCCCCATCATCAGCGCCTCGGCCACCGCATCGCCGGTGCCGTCCTCAAGGATGGTCTCGATGCCGTGACCCTCGGTCTCGACCTGCTCAAGCCAGGATGCCGGGCTTCGTCTTGTGGCAAGCCCACGCCGGCCGCCATGCATGTCCATCCTGCCATGCGCCCCGGGCCCGACCCCGATCCAGTCACCGGCCCGCCAGTAGGTCAGATTGTGGCGGCATTCCTCGCCGGGCTTTGCGTGGTTGGAGATTTCATAGGCTGGCAGACCGGCCTCCGCCATGATCTGGTTGGTCGCCTCGAAGAGATCGGCTGCGTGATCATCGTCCATCGTCAGAACCTCGCCGCGGCGGGCGCGGGTGAAGAACACGGTGCCGGGCTCGATGGTCAGCTGATAGACCGACATATGGGTGATACCAAGATCGAGCGCCTGACGAATCTCGTCCTTCCAGCCGTCAATCGTCTGGTCCTTGCGAGCATAGATCAGATCGATCGACAGCCGCCTGAAATGATGTTCCGCCTGACCTAGCGCGGCAAGTGCCTCGTCAGCGGAATGTTCGCGCCCGAGAAAGACCAGACCCTCATCCCGTAGCGACTGCACCCCAAGTGACAGCCTGTTGACCCCGGCGGCAGCAAAGCCCGCGAACATGCCAGCCTCGGCCGAAGTGGGGTTGGCCTCGGCAGTGATCTCGACATCTGGCGCCAGGCCGAAAAGATCATCCGCTGTCCGGATGATGCCGGCAACAAGCTCCGGGGGCATCAGGCTTGGTGTGCCGCCTCCGAAAAACAGGCTGGAAAGGGGCCGTCCGGTGCCATACTGCGCTGCCATATGGGCCATTTCACGATTAAAGGCGGCGGCAAACCGCGGGTAATCGACGTCAGCCGCGACATGCGAGTTGAAATCACAATAGGGGCATTTCGCCCGGCAGAAGGGCCAGTGGATATAGAGACCGAACCCCCGCTCGAGGCTGTGTCCGGGGACCGGCTGCACCATCATGAAAAGCAGGCAGCAACCAGCTTGGCAAAGGCATCGGCACGATGGCCGATATCAAGCTTTTCCTGTGTCGCCATCTCGCCGAATGTCTGATCATAGCCGCTGGCCACAAACATCGGGTCATAGCCGAAACCGCGATCGCCGCGCGGTGGCCATACAAGGGTGCCATTGACGCGGCCCTCGAACACCTCTTCATGACCGTCCGGCCAGACAAGCGCGAGAACGCAGATGAAATAGGCGCTCCTGTCATCGCTGCCGGTGGTGGCAAGCGAACTGTTCACCTTCTGCATGGCCATGATGAAATCGCGGTCAGGACCGGCCCATCGCGCCGAGTAGATTCCCGGCGCGCCGTTCAGCACCGGCACGACGAGTCCGGAATCATCGGCAAGCGCCGCCTTGCCGGTGGCCGCCATGGTGGCCCGTGCTTTCAGCAGCGCGTTGCCGGAAAAGCTGTCCTCGGTTTCCTCGGGCTCCGCAACGCCATGCTGGCCTGCCGATGTCACTGTAAAAGGGCGGCCTTCGAACAGGGCGGTGATTTCGCGAAGCTTGCCGGCGTTGTGCGAGGCAAGAACAAGGTCTGTCTCGGTAAAGATGCGATGTGTTGACGGGGTCATCGAAGCCTCCACAACGCAGCTACATGGCCGCCCGCACGGCGTCGGCCTGCAATGTGAACAGATGCTGGCAGCCAGCCTCTGCAAGGTCGAGCATGCGGGTCAGTTCTTCGCGCCGGAACGGGCGTTCCTCGCCTGTGGCCTGAATTTCGACAAGGCCGCCATCGCCACTGAGAACGAAATTGGCATCGATCTCGGCGGTACTGTCCTCGGCATAGTCCAGATCAGCAACCGGCATGCCCTGCCACACGCCGCAGGAGATGGCAGCCACATGGTCGCGCATCGGCTGGCGGGTGATCGCTCCGGACAACAGCATTTTCTCGCAGGCAATACGGAGCGCCACCCAGGCGCCGGTGATGGCCGCGGTGCGGGTGCCGCCATCCGCCTGGATGACATCGCAATCAAGCTTGATCTGGTGTTCGCCAAGCGCCTCGAGATCGGTGACCGAGCGAAGCGCCCGCCCGATCAACCGCTGGATTTCAAGAGTCCGCCCGCCCTGCTTGCCGCGCGCCGCCTCACGGTCCGACCGGCTATGGGTAGAGCGTGGCAGCATGCCATATTCTGCGGTCACCCACCCGCGTCCGGAATTGCGAAGAAAGGACGGCACCCGGTCCTCGACCGAGGCGGTACACAGGACATGCGTGTTGCCGAATCTGGCAAGGCACGATCCTTCGGCATGAAGCGAGAAGCCCTGTTCGAGTGAAATGGCGCGGAGATCCTCGGCTGCACGGCCTGATGGGCGATCCATATGAAATCCTCTGACTGCGATACCTTTTGAGTGAGGTATGATGTTGATGCAAAAATGTGCCGCTGCGATGTCCTGCCTCGCATCATCATGGTCCCCATGTCACTCTGGCCCTTGTCACTATGGCCCGTGTCACTAGGGGACGGCATGCTGGCGATTGACCCCGCTGGCGGCGTTACCCTAAGCTGAAATCATGACCGATGCCACCCTTCTGGGCCTGAAACCGCGCGCGCTCGAGATTTTCAACGTGCTTGTCACTGCCTATCTGGAATCTGGTCAGCCGATCGGATCGAAGACACTTGCGCAGCGTCTCCGGCATGATCTGTCGCCAGCCTCGATTCGCAGCAACATGAGCGATCTTGAGCATGCCGGCCTGCTGTTCTCGCCGCATACCTCGGCGGGACGTGTTCCCACAGAAAGCGGCCTCAGGATGTATGTTGACGGGCTGATGGAATTCAGTTCCGACCTGACCACCGAAGACCGGATGTCGATTGACGGTGAATGCGCTGTTCGCGGCGTGTCGGTGGATGAATTGCTGGAAAAGACAAGCCGCACCCTGTCTGGCCTGTCGCGCTGTGCAAGCCTGGTGCTGTCCCCCGCCAGCAATGCCGAACTTCAGCATTTCGAGTTTGTTCCTCTTGGCGAGAACCGGGCGCTGGCGGTGCTGGTGCGGATGGACGGCAAGGTGGAAAACAGGCTGATCGACCTTCCTTCCGGCGTGCCACAATCGGCGATGACGCGCGCCAGCAATTACATGAATGCGCGGCTTTCCGGGCGTGACCTTGCTGCCGCCACCGGCATGATTCGCAGCGAGATTGCCGCGCAGCGTGCCGAGCTGGACGAGATGTCCCGCCGCCTTGTCGAGGCCGGTGTCGGGCTATGGGCCGAAGGCAGCTCCTCGGAAGACGCGGTGCTGGTGATGCGTGGCCAGTCGAATCTTCTGGATGACATTCAGGCTGGTGAGGAGCTGGAGACCATCGGTCAGCTGTTTGACGAGCTCGAAGCGCGTGAGAATGCGCTCCGCCTTCTTGACGCAACCAGCGAGGGTGACGGGGTAAAAATCTTCATCGGGGCTGAAAACAAGCTGTTCACCAACACCGGATGCTCGATGGTGATCGCGCCCTATCATGATTCGAAGAAACAGGTGATTGGCGCCATTGGCGTGCTCGGGCCGCGTCATATGAACTACGCCAGAATCATTCCGATGGTGGACTATACCAGCCGCGCCATCGCCGCGGTTCTCAGCTGATCGTCCCTGCCCATTGGCGAAGCTGTCGTGCCCACTCCAGAAGCATCTCCGTCAGCTGCAGCCGGTGAAGCGCAATGATCCCCTCATGGTCGAGCCACAGGATCACCAGACCAAGCACGATTCCCAGACCAAATGTTACCGATATGGCATATAGCCCGATACCGCCACCGGCCTGAAGGCGGAACTCTGCCTCGCAATAGGGGCAGGACAGGTCGAGCGGTCCGATCGCCGGGTCCAGCCCCGGGATCCTGACGGGGCGCTGGCAGGAAGGACAGCTCCGCTCGTGGCTGCAGCGCTCGGCCGAGATCGATCTGTCAAGCGGGCGCAGGCGGCTGTGTGGCATGTGGCCGTCATCGAGCGGGCTTTGTGGCGGCACGGCAAAGACCCGGCCGCACAGATGGCAGGCGACAGGCATGTTGAAGAATCGGCTCAGCTTGTCCGGCACCTCGACGAGTGACCGGCATCGCGGACAACATAACTGCATCTGGCGGCATCCTCTGATGGCGAAAACGGCGGCATATACCGTCATCTCCATTGATGCAGCGTAACTGGCTAAAAAATCGTTAGCGCGAGATAGAGTCTGGCTGATCGAGGGTCATCCGGATCAGGTATCATCCGGATCAGGTGTTATCCGAATCAGGCGTCATCCGGATCAGGGGCTGGATCGGCACGAAGCTTTTTCACCACAGCTGCCTTTTTGGACGCGACACGTTTCGCAGCGGCTTTCTTTGCCGACGCCTTTCTGGCGCCTGGCGCTTTCTTTGGTGCGGCTTTTTCTTTTGCCTTTGTGGCGGTTGCGGGTTTGGTCTCGGCTTTGTCGGCTTCCTCCCGGACAGGCTGCATCTCGGCAAGAGCGCTTTTCACGGCCTCTGCAACGGCAGCCCTGACCGCGCTTGTCAGATCGGCGTCAAGCAGGGCTTTCATTTCGCTTCGCATCGCCGCAATGATCTCCGCCTTCATGGCTTCGACATCGACCGGTGTGGCCGTGTCGCCGGACTGCACCACAGCAGCGGCAATTTCCTCCATCGCCAGTTCGATGTCGGTCGGAACAGCTGACGCAGTGTCGTCGGACGCTTTCTGTTCAGACGTTCCGGCCTGCGGGACTGACTGACCGATGCCGGCCTCGTCCTCCCAGGCCTGCCGGACAAGCTCCTGGATGTCGCCAATTTCGAGATCGTCCCCGTCGCCGGATGCCAGTGTCGAGGCCGGTGCTGGTGGCTCTTCCGGGAGAGCCAGATCGGCAGCTCTGCCATTATCGACATTTTCATCAAGACCGACCGCATCAAGATTGCCCGCATCAAGATTGCCCGCATCAAAATTACCCGGATCAAGATCCAGTGGTGTTGACGGCAGCACATCGGATGCCAGCGGGCTGGGTGCGTGGTCTGATGTTTCGGCTGCTGCTGCGCCAGAGGGGCCATCACCAGAGGGGCCAGCAAAGGATGGCGGTGTAATGTCCGGCTCGGCGATGATCTGGTCAGATTCGTCCGGGTCCATGGCAAAGGCGGGATGATCATCATCGTCGAACCCGGTCAGGGTCGACGTCAATTCCCCGGCGCCAT
>NTKV01000041.1 GCA_002457745.1 SAR116 cluster bacterium MED-G06
TGTGAGCATTTCTATATTGTCACCGAGGGGATCGACGGGTTGACCCCGAACCTGCCGGTGCTGCGGGTGCCGGATGAATGTGCCTATTACAAGGAAGATGCTGGCAAGATTCTTCTCGGTGCTTTCGAGCCGAATTCCAAGCCGTGGGGCATGAACGGCATACCCGAGGATTTCGAGTTTGACTCCCTGCCTGAGGATTTTGACCATTTCGAGCCGATCCTTGAAAAGGCGGTGGAACGTCTTCCGGTGCTTGCCGAAGCCGGCATCCAGACCTTCTTCAACGGTCCGGAGAGCTTTACCCCTGATGACCGCTATATCCTTGGCGAGGCGCCTGAGCTGGAGAATTTCTTCGTTGCCGCCGGGTTCAACTCGGTCGGCATCCAGTCTGCAGGCGGGGCCGGCATGGTGCTTGCCGCATGGATGGACAGCGGCAACGCGCCGATGGATCTGTGGGATGTCGATATCCGGCGGATGCAGCCGTTTCAGGCGAACCGCTCCTATCTGAAGAGCCGGGTGTCGGAAACGCTTGGCCTTCTCTATGCCGACCATTTCCCGTACCGCCAGGTGGAAACCGCGCGCGGTGTCCGACAGTCACCGATCCATGACAGGCTGAAGGGCGAGGGCGCCTGCTTTGGCGAGGTCAGCGGATGGGAGCGTGCCAACTGGTTCCTGCCGCAGGCCGAGCGCGATGCCGGCAAGCAGGCGGAATATGAATATAGCTGGAAGCGCCAGAACTGGTTCGGTTACAGCGCCGATGAACATAAGGCCATCCGCAATAATGTCGGCATGTTCGATCTGTCCAGCTTCGGCAAGATCAGGGTGGTCGGCAAGGATGCCGAAGCAGTGTTGCAACGGCTGTGTGGCAATGATGTCGCGGTGCCGGATGGCAAGATCGTCTACACCCAGTTCCTGAATGAAGGCGGGCATATCGAGGCTGATGTAACCGTTACCCGGTTGTCGTCGGATGAATTCCTGGTGATTACGCCGGCGGCGACAGTGCGCCGCGACCTTCACTGGATCAACGGTCATATTCCGGGCGGGGCGCATTGCTTTGCCATGGATGTCACCGTGTCCGAAGCCGTGATGGCGGTGATGGGTCCACAGGCGCGTGATTTCCTGCAGCCGTTGATCCCGCAGAGTCTGGCGAATGAGGATTTCGCCTTTGGCACCGCGCAGCCGATCGAGATTGGCCACGGCATCGCCCGTGCTCACCGCGTCACCTATGTCGGCGAGCTTGGCTGGGAGATCTATGTCTCCACGGATATGGCGAACCATGTGTTCGACACGCTGATGGCGCGCGCTGCCGATCATCCGCTGCGGATGTGCGGCCTTCATACGCTCGACAGCTGCCGCATCGAGAAGGCCTTCCGCCATTTCGGCCATGACATCTCGAACGAGGACCATGTGCTCGAGGCAGGACTGGGTTTTGCCGTCAAGGAAGGCAAGCCGGACAGCCGCTTTGGCGGCATGATCGGTGCCGATGCGGTGAAGGCGAAGCGCAATGACGGCCTGTCGCAACGGCTTATGCAGTTCCGTCTGACCGACCCGCAACCGCTCCTCTATCATAATGAGGCGATTCTGCGGGATGGCGAGATTATCGGTTATCTGACAAGTGGTAATTATGGTCATCATCTGGGCGGTGCCATCGGCCTGGGTTATGTGAAATGTCGTGAGGATGGCGAATCAGCTGAACAGCAGCTTGGCTCGGACTACAGCATCGATGTTGCAGGCACCATTGTGCCGGCAGAGGTCAGCTTCCGGCCCATGTATGACCCCACATCAGCCCAAGTGCGGCTGTAACTTCAGGAGCGCGCGATGATCAGGCACCTCTTCCCATCCGTCCCTCAATCACCCAGACGGTCCGGTGGCCGCGTCGCGCGTCGAACAGTGCGTGCTGCCCCGCTGTCCGACGAGCTTCGTCCGATCCGTGCCGGCCTCACCGGTGGGCAATATCGGCCGCTTGATGATGCCGCGGTGAAAGCGATCGATGACGCTGTCTATCAGATTCTCGAGGAGATCGGCCTCAGTCAGGCGCCTGACACCGGCGTTGCCTATATGACGGCTGCTGGTGCGATTGCCGGTGATGACGGGCGGGTCAGGTTCCCGCGGGCGCTTGTCGAGGATACGCTGGCAAAGGCCGCGCGTGACATCACGCTGCATGGCCAGGACCCGAAACATGACCTTCTGCTGTCCGGATCGCGGGTGCATTACGGTACCGCTGGCGCGGCGGTCCATGTTGTCGATGTCGAGACCAATGCCTATCGCGAATCCTACCTTGCCGATATCTATGACGCGGCCCGCATCGTCGAGAAAATGGACAACATCCATTTCTTTCAGCGCCCGATGGTGGCCCGTGACATCGCCGAACCGGAGGCGCTCGACCTGAACACCGTCTATGCGGCGGTAAAGGGCACGACCAAGCATGTCGGCACCAGCTTTACCGAAGCTCCCTTTGTGGGGCCGGCGGTCTCGATGCTCCATGACATCGCTGGCGGCGAGGACAAGTGGCGCGAAAGACCCTTTGTTTCCAACAGCAACTGTTTCGTGGTGCCGCCGCTGCGGTTTGCCACTGAATCCTGTCAGGTGATGGAAGAGGCTGTGAAGGCCGGCATGCCGGTGCTGCTTCTGTCTGCGGGTCAGGCCGGGGCCACCGCACCGGCGGCCATCGCTGGCGCGGTCGCACAGGCCCTTTCCGAGGTGATTGCCGGACTGATCTATGTGAATGCGATGAAGCCCGGGCATCCCTGCATTGTCGGGACCTGGCCGTTTGTGTCGGACCTGCGCACCGGCGCGATGTCGGGCGGTTCCGGCGAGCAGGGTCTGCTGACCGCAGCCTGCGCGCAGATGCTGCAATATTACCGGCTTCCCGGCGGTGCAGCATCCGGTATGGCAGACGCGAAAATGCCGGATGCACAGTCCGGTTACGAGAAGGGCAGCACACTGGTGATGGCCGGGCTTTCGGGTCTCAACATGGTCTATGAAGCTGCCGGCATGCACGCTTCGCTTCTCGGTTTCTGTCTTGAATCGCTGATCATCGACAATGACATGCTGGGCCAGTGTCTGCGCTGTGTCCGCGGCATCGAGGTCAATGACGACACAATCGGCATTCAGGTCATGAAGGATGTCTGCATGGGCGGGCCGGGGCATTATCTTGGTCACGACCAGACCATCGGGCTGATGCAGACGGAATATGTGTATCCGCAGCTGAGCGATCGCTCCAGCCCGAAGGAGTGGGAAGAGCTTGGCAAACCGAACCTGGTTGCCGAAGCTGTGAAGCGGAAGATGCAGATCCTGTCCGACTTCCATCCGCAGCATATTCCGGTCGATCTTGACGCCCATCTTCGCGCAACCTACGACATCAGACTCGGGTGACCGCTGGTCCTGCGACGAAAAGCCGGTATCATTGAGACGCGCGGCACGCATTATTTGTTATATGCCGGATTTGATATATGCCGGATTTGATATATGCCGGGGTCCGGTCTTTAATGGGCGGTCGAACCAGAGCTGTCAGCCAGGGAGCACGTGATGTATCAGGCGCCGATCGACGATATGAAATTCGTTCTCCGTCACCTTGTCGGCATAGACAGGGTTGCGGCGATGCAGAGCTATGAGATGGTCTCGGATGATCTTGTCGAGGCTGTTCTCGACGAGGCCGGCAAGCTTGCCGGCGAGGTGATCGCCCCGCTGAACCATTCAGGTGACATGACGGGCTCGGTTCGCAACGAGGATGGCAGTGTGACCACGCCGCCCGGCTTCAGCGATGCCTGGAAGGCGATGTCCGAAGGGGGCTGGGTTGGTCTCAATGCCGACCCCGAACATGGTGGCCAGGGGCTGCCGCAATGTGTCAGCGCCGCTGTCAACGAGATGTGGAACAGCGCCAATATCAGCTTTGCGCTTTGTCAGCTTCTGACGCAGGGGGCGATCCATGCTCTTGAGGTGGTCGGCAGCGATGACCAGAAGGCGACCTATCTGCCGAAGCTGAATGCTGGTGAATGGACCGGTACGATGAACCTGACGGAACCTCAGGCTGGTACCGATCTGGCGGCGCTTCGGACGACAGCAACCCCGGATGGGGACCATTACCGTATCCGCGGACAGAAGATCTATATCACCTATGGCGAGCATGACATGAGCGAGAATATCGTTCATCTGGTGCTGGCCCGTCTTCCCGATGCGCCACCCGGCGTGAAGGGAATCTCGCTGTTCATCGTTCCGAAATTCCTTGTCAACGCGGATGGCAGTGTCGGTGAGCGCAATGATGTGCGCTGCCTGTCGATCGAAAAGAAGATGGGGATCAAGGCCTCGCCGACGGCGGTGTTGCAATATGGTCAGGACGAAGGGGCCATCGGCTATCTTCTCGGAGAAGAAAATCGCGGCCTTGACTGCATGTTCCTGATGATGAACTCGGCGCGCTTTGATGTCGGGCTTCAGGGTCTGGCGGTGGCTGACCGCGCCTACCAGCAGGCTGTCTCCTACGCGCGGGACCGCGTTCAGGGCACGCCGCTGGAACGAGAGCGTGGCGACACCATCATCCATCACCCCGATGTGTTGCGTCTTCTCACCGGCATGCGCGCTGAGATTGAGGCCATGCGTGCATTGCTGCTGATCGGCGGGTTCAGCCTCGATATGGCGCATGCTGGCAATGGCGGGGATGCGGATTTCTGGCAGACTCGCGCCAATCTCCTGATTCCGGTGATCAAGGGATGGCTGACCGAACGCTCGCTTGAGCTGACCTCGGATGCGCTTCAGGTGCATGGCGGCATGGGGTTCATCGAGGAAACGGGCGCGGCCCAGCATTGCCGCGATGCCCGCATCCTCCCGATCTATGAAGGCACGACGGCGATTCAGGCAAATGACCTTGTGTTCCGCAAGACGCTTCGCGATGGCGGCGAGGCGGTGCGCCAACTGCTGACCGAGATTCGCAGTGACATGGATGAAATCAGCTCTGGCGGCAACGGCGTGTCCGGTCATGCCGGTGCAGTGCTGGCGGCCTGTGATACCGCCGAGGGTGCGCTTGATACGCTGTTGGCACGGGCCAACTCACCGCGTGACGCGGCGGCCTCGGGAACCGATTTCCTGATGATGCTTGGCTATCTGTCCGGTGGCTGGCAGCTGGCGCGCGGCGCGGCGGTGGCGGCCAAGGCAAAGGCGTCGGGCGAGGGCGATCCTGATTTCATGGCGGCGAAACAGGCGACTGCCAGCTCCTACATGGCCTACAGCCTGCCGGAAGTCGAGAAACGCGCGGCGAAAATCACCGGTGGGCCGGATGCGCTTGCCGCGATGAACCCCGACTGGCTGTAAGCCGAAAGCGGGCCGGCGTCAGTTTCTGACCGCCGCGCCGTCATCCAGCATGGTGCGGATGCGCTCATAGGTCTGTGCTGTCTTTGCAAGACGGATGAAAGCGGCGCGCTCGCGGGCATAGAGCTCGGCTTCATCCGCATTCTCGCCATCGCCATCACCACGCAGCATCACGCTGGCAATCGCCATGGCGACTGTCTTGTCATGCGGGAAGAAATCACCGCGGTCGATTCCCTGCTGCATGAAGTCTTCCATCTTTGCGGCAAGGGCACCGTCGGCAAGCTGGGCCACCGGAGGTGTCGGCGCCTTGTAGCCGTCACGCATCTCGCCAATCATCTCGATGGCGCGTGGCAGCAGCCTGTCACGGTTCATCACCGTCTCGTCATGGCCGTCACGGAAATACATCATGCGCGCCGACAGCTGTGGTGATGACCCGGTGGCGCCGTAGCCGATATTCATCCAGGTCTGCCAGGCAGCGTCGTCCCAGCTTCCCTTGGCGTCATGCCAGCGGAAAAATGTGTCCTTGATGCCACCGCCGCCGGGCACAACACCGACCCCGGCTTCAACCAGCCCCATCACCGAATTGGTGTGGACCACCAATCTGTCGCAATGCGCCAGCACCTCATAGCCGCCGCCGGCAGCAAGACCGGACGGCGCGCCGACAACCGGCACAGGCGTATATTTCAGCGCGCAGACAGCCTTCTGAAAGCGGTCGAGAAATCCGTCTATGCCGTCCCAGTTCTCGGCCTCGATATAGGCGCGGAAGGCGTTCAGGTCGACGCCGGCGGAGAAATGCTGCGCGTCATTATGGATGATGATGCCGGCACCATGATCCTCTGCCGCCGCGGCGACAATCTGCATTGATTCATCGGTCAGGGCATTGGCCTTGGAATGAAACTCGACAAGCCGCAGGTCACCGTCCAGGGCGAACAGGCTGGCAGCATCGTTCGCCAGAATCGGGGTCAGGGTGCGGCGCGTCATATGGAATCGCATCACCCCGGCCGGAAGTCTGACCGGATGGTAGGCACCACCGGCGTGGCGGACTTCAAGTGTCTGTCCTGTGGCGCGATAGACCTCGGCGCCCTCGGTCAGCACTGCCGGGGTCTCGACACCGGCCTCGGCAAACAGCTCGGCCATGCGGTCATGGCCAATGGCGTCGATCATCTCGAACGGGCCGCGCTGCCAGTTGAAGCCAAGCTTCATCGCGTCATCGATATCCTGCGGCGAGACCGTCACCTCGGGGACCAGGCTGGCGGCATAGGCCAGAACACGTCCCAGCACCCGGCGGCAGAAGCGTGCGCAATCATCATTGCCGGAAATGATTTCATGGAGTGGTTCGCCGCGGGTGGCGGTGGCATCGGCGGCGCGGATGGCAGCGTCGGGAAGCGTCTTGTCACGGGCGCGCGGCGGCAGCAATGCCGCGCCGGCACCGCTCAGCGGACGGGCCATTTCTGCCGCGTCGTCATCAAGCAGATAGAAGCCGCCCTTGCCCTTGTCACCGGTATAGCCGTCGGCGATCATCGCGGTGATCATGTCGTTCTGGCCACCGACCGGGTGGAAGGCGTCGCCATCGGGCAGGATGCTGCGGAGTGAGGCGACAACATCGACCATCAGATCGATTCCGATCAGGTCATAAAGTCCGAAGATTCCGGTCTTCGGAATGCCCATCGGACGGCCCATCAGCGCGTCAGCCTGTTCGACGGTCAGATTGTTCCGCATCGCTTCGTCGATGCCGACCTGAAGCGCGAAAACGCCCACCCGGTTGCCAAGGAAGCCGGGTGTGTCGGCACAGCGCACCACACCCTTGCCAAGCACCCGGTCATTGAAGTCGGCAAGCCTGTCGATCACGCTGTCCTCGGTATCCGCGCCGCGGACAAGCTCGAGAAGGCGCATATAGCGTACCGGGTTGAAGTAGTGGGTGATGGCGAAGCGCTTGCGGAAATCAGCCGGCATATCCTCGACAAGAAGGCTGATCGGGATGGTCGAGGTGTTGGAACTGACGATGCAGTCGGGCCCGATCGTGGCATGAAGCCGCGCATAGAGGTCCTTCTTGATGTCAAGACGCTCGACAACAGCCTCGATGATCCAGTCGCAGTCGGCGAGCCTGGCAAAATCATCATCGATGGTGCCGGTGATTATGCTGCCGGCGTTCCGCTTGTGCATCAGTTGTGGCGGGTCCGAGGCGATCAGCCTGTCGATTGCCAGTTCCGCCGGCGACTTGTCCGCGCCAGCGCGCGCTGGCAGATCCAGAAGCAGGACCTGGTGGCCGGCATTGGCGATCTGTGCGGCGATACCGCTTCCCATGGTGCCGGCGCCGATGACGGCGATGGTCCGGAATCCGCTGTCTGACATCGTGGCGATCTCCTCGTCTATGGTCTGCGGTCGGTCAGCGCGCCAGAAAGGCGGCGAGCGCGTCATTGACCTCGATCGGGTATTCGGCTGGCAGGAAATGGCCAGCGCGGTCGAATATCTGAAGCTCCGCTCCGCTGATGCTGGCGGCCATCTTCCGTCCAAACTTTGCTGGTGTCATCTTGTCCTTGCCGGCAATCAGGCACAGTGTCGGCTGGGCAAGGGCGGCGGCGGCTGTCTCGCCTTCGCCATAGCTGTTGCAGGCGACAAGATCGGCATGAAGCGCGGCGTCATCATTCTGCGCCATGACCTGTCTGCCATAGCCAAGGAAGGCGTGACCGGGCTGGGTGTTGTCGAATTTGTGCGCGCCCGGGCCATGCCCCCAGCTTGTCATCATCCGGAAAGCCTTGGCAGGCGCCGATTGTGACATCTCGATCAGGGCATCATTCACCGGGATGGCCATCGCACCGGCAATCAGGCCAAGCGCGCTGACCCGGTGCGGATGCCGCCTCGCGCCTTCCAACGCCACAAGAACGCCCTGTGAATGACCGATCAGCGTCGCTGTCTGTGCGCCAAGGCTGTCCAGCAGATCATTGATCCAGTCGGCCATGGTCTCGATGCTGGCAAGCGGGGTGCCGCCGGACAGACCGTGACCCGGGAGGTCCGGGGCGAGGACGGAAAAGCCGCGATGCGCGAAATAGCGGGTCTGCAGCACCCAGGTCAGGTGGCTTTGCCCACTGCCATGGATGAAGACAAGCACCGGCTTGGTTGCATCGAAATCCAATCCACCGGTGGCGATGTGGATGGTGTCGCCATGAAGCTCATGTTTCATCTCACCCTCCCTGCTGGCCGCTCTATTCCGCGGCTTTTGCCGCGATGCGCGCCGCAGCGCGGAAGCCGATCTCGAAATCGGCAGTGATGTCGGTGATGTCCTCAAGACCCACCGACAGGCGGATCATGTCATCGGACAGGCCACCTTCTACCATCGCATCTGCAGAGATATGCGAATGGGTGGTGCTTGCCGGATGGATGACAAGGGTCTTGGCATCACCGACATTGGCAAGGTGCGAGGACAGTTCGACAGCCTCGATGAAGGCCTTGCCGGCGTCGCGCCCCCCTTTCAGTCCGAAGACGATGATCGATCCGGCGCCCTTCGGCAGCATGGTCTTTACCAGCTCATGGCTCGGATGTTCGGGGAGCGTCGGATGCTTCACCCAGGCCACCGCGTCATGGCCGTTCAGGAATTCCAGCATCGCCGCTGTATTGTCCATATGCTTCTGCATGCGAAGCGGCAGCGTCTCCAGACCCTGAAGAATGTGAAAGGCGTTGGTCGGTGACATCGAAGGGCCGAAATTATACATCCCCTCAGCGCGGAACTTCGCAGTGAAGGCGGCAGGGCCGAACTCCTCGAAGAAGTTGATCTCGTTCATCGCGTAGTGTGGGCCGGCAATGGTCGGGAAGCGATCATCCTTGCCCCAGTCGAAATTGCCGCCATCAACAACGGCACCACCAATGGCAATGCCATGCCCGCCCATCCACTTTGTCAGAGAATGGATGATGATGTTGGCGCCGAGCGTGATTGGTTTCAGCAGCCACGGGGTGTTGAAGGTGCAGTCCAGCATCAGCGGCACATGCGCCCGCTTGCCGATCTCGGCAACCGCGGCGACATCCATCACGTCGAGCCCGGGATTGCCGATGACCTCACCAAAGATGATTTTCGTGTTTGGCCGGATGGCCGCTTCGATGGCCGCCAGATCGTCAGGCGCGACAAAAGTCGTGGTGATGCCAAAGCGGGGCAGGGTGTTTTCCAGAAGATTGATATTCGCGCCATACATGCGCGAGGAGGCGACGATGTGGTCGCCGGACGAGCAGATGGTCATCACCGCTGTTGCCAGTGCCGCCATTCCCGAGGCTGTCGCGGTAGCGGCAACACCGCCATCAAGCGCCGCAACGCGCTGTTCAAGGACCGCAACTGTGGGGTTTGAGATCCGCGTGTAAAGATGCCCGCCAAGCTCCATGTTATAGAGCGCTGCCGCATGCTCGCTGTCGCGGAAGACATAGGACGTCGTCTGGTGGATCGGCACCGCGCGCGATCCGTGCTGCGCGTCCGGCACATGGCCCGCATGCAGGCTCAGCGTGTCGAATTTGTAATCATCGCTCATGGCGTTTGCCTCCGGCTCGTCTGCTGCGTCCGGTTGTGCCGGACTGGCTGCTGGCTGTCAATTCCGCGCCTGATGACCCATTGTCGCCGGGCTGGGTGCCACCCGGCTAGGGGCCGACCATCTCCGGTACAGCCGCGTGAAAGGCGGGATGCGCAAGGCAGGCATCCTCAATGGCGGCAAGGCGCGGCATCTCGGCCAGCGTCATGTTGCGCCGGCGGGCGTTATAGAGCTGCGGGACCAGGACGCAGTCGGCAAGGCCGGGCGCATCGCCATGAAGAAACGGGCCGGTTGCCGGGTGATCGGCCATTGCCTCGACCGCCAGCAAACCGCGGGTCATGAAATGCACCATCCAGTCATCTTTGGCGGCGGCGTCACCCTTGAAGGCGGCGGCGTGGTGGTTGGTCACATTCAGATTGCAGACGGGATGGATGTCCATGGCAATGGTATGGGCTATGGCCCGAAGCCGCGCCGCCTCTGCCGGATCAGCGGGAAGCAACGCCGGGTCGGGAAAGCGTGTCTCCAGATATTCAATGATGGCAAGCGACTGCGTCATGATCCGCCCGTCGATGTCGAGCGCCGGCACATAGCCGATCGGGTTGCGCTTGCGGTGCGCCTCGGCGCTGTGTTCGCCTTCCAGCAGATTGACGACGACCTGCTCATAGGCAAGCCCCTTCAGGTTCAGCGCAATGCGCACCCGGTAGCTTGCCGAGGACCGCCAGTAATCATAGAGCGTGATATCGGCCATGGGATCTCTTGCAGCTGTCATCGGTCAAGCGCGGCGCGCGCCCGGGTGATGGCCTCACGGACCGTGCCGGGGTCACCGATATGGTTCATCAGAATCAGGATCAGCCCGGCATTGAGCTGTTCGGACTGCTCACGGCTCAACCCCTCATGTGCGCCAAGAAGCTCGTTAAACAGCTTGTCACTGTCGGGACCAAGATTGAAATCGATGTTCAGCGACATGCCGGTCTCCTCAGGCCGTGACGCTGGCGGTGCAGAGTGACAGCGCGGTTCTGATGCCATCCGCATCCGCGGCTTTCCAGCGGGCCGTGACATGCTGGTCAGGGCGAACCAGATAGACACCGCTGCCGTACCGTGCGGCGACCTTGCCCTCGGAGTCGTGGAAACTGCCGCTGCCAATGCGCAGCACCGTCACGCCATCCGGCACGATCGCGTCATCCAGTGTTGCGTCGCCGGTGACCAGCAGGGTGAAGCCGCCGCCAAGATGGCGCATCAGCCAGTCGGCGTCGCCGCCGGGTGTTGTCAGCGGGGCGTCCAGCGCCACCATGCCGACCTGCTGCGGCACGTCAAACGCCGGGTCGTCATCGCCGTTCAGCGCGCTGCCGGTCAGGCGGCAGGGCACGGATAGTCGTCCGGCATTGACCATGCGGCGGGCAAAGGGCGTGTCGACGGCAAGACTGAGCGCGGCGTTGCGGAAGGCCATCTCGACACCCGGTTCAGGCGACATGAACCGCGAGGTCCAGCTGGAATTGCTGATGTTCTCGTCTGCGCCGTATACCCGCTCGTCATTGTAGCTTTCAAGAAGCGTGGCATCCGACTGGCCGGTCACCACCCGCGCCAGTTTCCAGCACAGATTGTCGACATCATGCATCCCGCCATTGCCGCCACGCGCGCCAAACGGGGATACGACATGTGCCGAATCGCCGACAAAGATCACCCGGTCATGAACGAACCTGTCGATGCGGCGGCAGTTGAAAGAATAGACACTGACCCAGTCGAGCTTGAAGGGTCGTCCGCCAACCACCTTCTCGATCCGCGGGATGACGTTCTCCGGCTTCTTTTCCTCCTCGGGATCGGCATCCGGGCCAAGCTGCAGATCGATGCGATAGATGTTGTCGGGCTGTTTGTGGAGAAGCGCCGACTGTCCGGGATGAAAGGTCGGGGTGAACCAGAACCAGCGTTCCGACGGGAAATCGGCCTGCATCTCGACATCGGCGATCAGGAAGCGTTCCTCGAAATGCCGGCCGTCGAAATCCAGTCCAAACTGGCGGCGGATGCGGCTGTTTGCGCCATCACAGGCCAGCAGATAGTCACCGCGTAGCGTATAGGGGCCATCCGGCGTTTCGATGTCGGCGGCAACGCCGGCCTCATCCTGGGAAACCGACAACAGCCTGTTCTTGAACCGCAGATCGATCAGATCAGGATAATCGGCACAGCGCTCGACCAGATATTCCTCGACGTAATATTGCTGCAGGTTGATGAAGGCTGGGAATTTATGCCCATCCTCGGGAAGGAGGTCGAAATTATAGACCTCCTGATCCCCGCGATAGACCCGGCCAAGCTTCCAGGTGACCCCCTTGGCGAGCATCCGGTCGCCGATTCCCAGACGGTCGAAAATCTCCAGGCTTCGCTTGGCCCAGCAGATGGCGCGGCTGCCGACCGAAACGACATTGTTGTCATCAACGACAATGCTGGGAACACCGTGGGTTGCCAGGTCGATGGCGGCGGCAAGGCCGATCGGGCCGGCGCCGACGATGATGACCGGCGCGGAACGTGGTGCACGACCGTCCAGCTCTGGCGGGGTGACATAGGGGAAAGGCTCATATTGATAACGTGCCATGGTCCGTCCTTGATCAGTCTATCCGGTTCCGGTCAGCCGTTCTGCAGAGCGTTCCACATCGCCATGTCGCGTTCCGCCGTCCAGATCCGCGGGGTATCGATCCCCTTGGCCTCGTCAAAGGCGCGGGCGACATTGAAGGGAAGGCAGTGTTCATAGATGGCATAGTCGGCGAATTTCGGATCGCAGGCCTCACGCACCGCATCCCAGGCATCTTTCAGGCTGCCGCCTTTCGCCGCGACCATCGCTGCCGGGCGATAGGTGCTTTCGACAAAATCGCGGGTGTTGGCGATCGCCGCCGTGACCATCGTCTCGCCAACAAGGGCATCTCCGCGTCCCGGTGCGATGGCTGCCGGGTTGAAACCGGCAATCCGGTCGAGTGTTGCGCCCCAGTCATTGAAGTGCCCGTCACCGCAATAGCAGGCCGAGTGATATTCGACGATATCACCGGTGAACATGACCTGTTCGTCGGGGACGAAGGCAACGATATCGCCAGCGGTGTGAGCGCGCCCCAGGAACATCAGTTCGACCCGCCGCTTGCCGAGGTGAAGGGTCATTTTCTCGCGAAAGGTCTGGGTCGGCCAGGTCAGGCCGGGAATGCTCTCATGGCCCTCGAACAGGCGGGGAAACCGGGCGAACTCACTGTCCCAGTCTTCCTGGCCACGTTCATGGATCATCGCGTGGCAGGCTTCCGAGGCGATGATCTCCGACGCGTCATAGGCCGAGGCACCAAGAACCCGAACCGCATGATAATGCGACAGCACGACATGCTTGATCGGCTTGTCGGTGACGGTGCGGACCTTCTCCACAACCATGTCGGCAAGGCGCGGTGTTGCCTGGGCATCGATCACCATGACGCTGTCATCTCCGATGATCACGCCGGTATTCGGGTCACCTTCGGCTGTGAAGGCCCACAGGTCCCGCCCGATCTCGGTGAAGCTGATGGTCTTTTCCGACAGGTCGCCCTGCGAGGCGAAAGCTTTAGACATTATGCCGTCCCTGAATATGCTGTTCCACACTCTGTTCTATGCGCCCGAAAATGCTGGCGCCGTCATCATCATGCATCTCGATGCGGACGCTGTCACCGACCCGCATGAACGGGGTCGCGGGTTTGCCGTCCCTGATGGTCTCAACCATACGGATTTCGGCAAGGCAGGAATAGCCTCTACCGCCATCTGCCACCGGTCGGCCGGGGCCACCATCGGCGTCGCGGTTGGAAATGGTGCCGGAGCCGATGATCGCTCCGGCGCGCAGGTTCCGGGACTTCGCCGCATGTGACACAAGACGCGCCAGGCTGAAAGTCGAGTCGGTTCCGGCATCGGCGCGGCCAAGAGCTTCGCCATTCAGATCAACCTCCATGACCCGATGAAGGGTGCTGTCGCGCCAGGCATCGCCAAGCTCGTCCGGTGTGACCGCCACGGGTGAAAAGGCGGTGGAGGGTTTCGACTGAAAGAAGCCGAACCCCTTGGCGAGTTCGCCCGGGATCAGGTTGCGGAGCGAGACGTCATTCACCAGCATCACAAGGCGGATGCTGGCGGCAGCGTCTGCTTCGGACACGCCCATTGCCACATCGCCGGTGACCACCGCCACCTCTGCTTCCATATCCAGTCCCCAGGCCTCGTCAACCAGCGGGATCGGCGCACGCGGCGGCAGGAAATCATCAGATCCGCCCTGATACATCAGCGGGTCGGTCCAGAAACTCTCCGGCATCTCGGCGCCGCGTGCCTGGCGGACAAGTGCCACATGGTTCACATAGGCCGAGCCGTCGGCCCATTGATAGGCGCGTGGCAGCGGTGAATGCGCCGCTGACTGGTCGAACGGCTCACCGCCGACCTCGCCGGAATTCAGCGCATCGGAAAGGGTCTGCAGGCGCGGGGCAACAATGTCCCAGGCATCAAGCGCGGCCTGCAATGTCGGGGCGATGGCCGCCGCCGCTGCATAGTGTGACAGGTCGCGGCTGACGACAATCAGCTTGCCGTCGCGGCTGCCGTCATTGAGGGTGGCGAGTTTCATCGGTGTGGTCCTCTGTTATGTGCCGGCCCCTATTGTCCTGCATCGGGGGTGCCGTCGAATCTGCGGTCAAGGCCGGCCCAGCACTCGATATAATCGTCCTGGAGCCGGTCCGTCTCGGCGGCAAATCGGCTCACCTGCTGGGGAAAGCGCGTTTCGAACATGAAAGCCATCGTGTTGGTCAGCTTCGTCGGCTTCAGATCGGCGTTGCTGGCCTTCTCAAAGGCGTCCAGATCGGGCCCGTGTGGCAGCATCATGTTATGAAGGCTGGCACCGCCGGGAACAAATCCCTCTTCCTTGGCGTCGTACTGGCCGGTGATCAGCCCCATGAATTCGGACATGATGTTGCGGTGATACCAGGGTGGGCGGAAGGTGTTTTCCGCCACAGTCCAGCGCGGCGGAAAAATCACGAAATCGATATTTGCCGTGCCGGCCGTTTCCGATGGTGCTGTCAGCACTGTGAAAATCGACGGGTCGGGGTGGTCGAAGGCCAGTGCCCCGACAGGCGAGAAGGTCGACAGGTCATAGCAGTAAGGCGTGTAATTGCCGTGCCAGGCGACGACATCCAGCGGCGAATGGCCGATATCGGTGGTGTGGAACCCGCCGCACCATTTGATCACCAGCTGATGCGACGTCTCGTCATCCTCGAAGGCGGCAACAGGCGTTTTGAAGTCCCGCGGGTTCGCGAGGCAGTTGGCGCCGATCGGGCCACGGTCCGGAAGCGTGAATTTGGCCCCGTAATTCTCGCAGATATAGCCACTGGCGTGATCGCCGCTGATCCGGTATTTCGCCATCATGCCGCGCGGAATGACGGTGATCTGGCCCGGGGATACCGGAATGCGGCCCATCTCGGTGAAGATCTCCATGGCGCCGGATTGCGGCACAATCATCATCTCGGCATCGGCATTGATCAGCACACGCTTGTCCATGCTGCTGGTCACAGTATAGAGGCTTGTCGCCATGCCGACATGCTGGCGCGCGTCGCCGGTGCTTGTCATGGTGCGGACACCATCGATGAAATCGGTCGGGCTGTCCGGCATCGGCAGCGGGTTCCAGCGATACTGGCCAAGCGGCAGATCATGCGGCTCACCATCCGGTGCGGTTTTCCACAGCGGCACGTCGATGCGTTCATAACGGCCACCATGGCGTACCGACGGGCGCATCCGGTAAAGCCAGGACCGCTCGTTTGTTGATCGCGGTGCGGTAAAGGGTGAACCGCTGAGCTGCTCGGCATACAGACCGTAGGCGCATTTCTGCGGTGAGTTCTGCCCTTGGGGGAGTGCTCCGGGAAGCGCTTCTGTTTCGAAGTCATTGCCGAATCCCGGCATCATATCGGGCGACATTCCTGTGGTGGTCTGCTGAGCCATTTCTGCCTCCTGCCTTGACGAGAGCTCTACAATCATTTCAAATGAAATGATTGTCAATCTGAATCGGCAGATCATTGTCTTGCCGGTGCCCGGGGGATTCACAGCGCATGACAAAGGACAGCAAGACAGGACAGGCACCCCGGCAGGCACCCCGGCAGGCACCCCGGCAGGCACCCCGGCAGGATGGGCCGCTCATTCTTGATTCCTTTCTTCCTTACCGCGCAGCGCGGCTGGCGACATCGCTCAGCCGGGGGCTGGCGGCGGAATATGAGGCCCGCTATGCCATCTCGGTGGCGGAGTGGCGGGTGCTTGTGCATCTCACGCAGGTGTCGGAAATTTCCGTTCGCGACATCTTCACCCGCGTTGATATGGATCGTGCACGGGTGACCCGCGCTGTCCAGCGGCTGGAGGCGCGGGGTCTTGTGCTGAAGCTGGTCAATGAAAACGACCGAAGGCTGGTGCGCTTGACGCTGACTGAGCAGGGGCACGCCTTCGCCGCGGACCTGTCGCGGCTGGCCTCGGCGTTCGAGCAGCGGGTTCTGGAGGCGCTGCCAGCTGGCGCAGGCTCCTGTCTCCTGACGCAGTTTGACGCGATCGAATCCGCCCTCGAATCCGCGATCGAATCCGACCCCGAATCTGGACGCGAACCCGAACCCGAATCTGGACGCGAACCGGAATTGGCTGTCTCTGGTGCCGTCGATACATAAAATTCAAGTAATTTACGTAATAGTAACTCTTCTCACGCGAATGCGAAGTGTTGATCCGAAAACCCAAGCTTTCTGGTTGAGATCTTTACGAAAAATTAGCTAAGCACCCCTTATTCTCGCTCAGGTGATTTGACCCTTAACCTTTGCGAGTTGCCGGGCATGACTCTTGTCTCTTCCGGGTGTCGTCTACCGATGCCACGACAGCCTCTCTCCCAAGATTTTTCCTCGAACGGTCCTCTTGGTCGTTTCTTTGGCGGATGTTTACGGGTGCCACCAACGGGCATTCCGAAGCCCGACCGGGAGGACGTGCCGCCGGATGCGCCGAGGTCAACAATTCTGCCGGTGGCCCGGCGGGCAGGTGGCACAATGCCAATGTGGTTTCCGTTGTGGTTGCCAAAGTGGTTTCCGTTGTGGTTGGCAATGTTGTTGCTGGTGATGGCAAGCGGTGCTGCCGCAACCCCCTCATCCGAGGCCAATCCTGGCCAGCCATACAACCCCAATGTCGGGATCGAGGCGATCCTCGCCGGCCAAACCAACGCCGATCAAACAAGTGCCGGCCAAACCAACGCCAGCCAAACCAACGCCGGTCATATGCCGGATCAGGATGGTGGCACACAGGTGGCCGCATCCGAAGCTGAG
>NTKV01000042.1 GCA_002457745.1 SAR116 cluster bacterium MED-G06
CGCCTCTGACCGGGGCTACCTGCGCGGGATGGATCAGAAGCTTGCCGCCAAAACCGAGATTGTGCGCGGCTTCAGCATCACGGCGGCATGCAGTCTCGTCACGAAAATCGGGGGTAACACTGTCAACAGGTGCGGCTTTCCCGGCGAAGCGCGAATGAAGCACGATTTGTGAGCGGGCATACAGCATGGCCTCATGGTCCCGGCCGCTGCCAAGGTCCAGTGCAAAATCAAGATGTCCGAAGACCAGCCGCGCCACGTCGTCACGTGCCAGCAATTCAGGCATCGCAAACAATCCCTGAACGCTTTCGATCTGGGGAAGGAGGTGGCTGTCGCCCCCAAGGGCATCCGCCACCTGCTGCAATGTGGCAGCGCTGGTGGCTTTCGGGATCATGACTGTGTTCACCGGCATTTCGCGCAGCAGGGCGGCGTCAGCCTCGAAATGGCCAGAGGTGACATCATTGACCCGAACCACAACGCGCTGCCAGTCGATCCCTGTAATGTCGATGGCTTGCCGGATGGCGGTGCGTCCGGCTGACTTGTTGTCATCCAGAACCGCATCCTCGAGGTCGATGATCACGCGGTCGGCTCCTGATGCCAGGGCCTTGGCATATCGTTCCGGCCGGTCTGCCGGAACAAAGAGATAGGTGAACGGGGCGGTCAGATCAGTCATCTATTCCTCTTCACAAGCGCCGAATTCGGCCCGGATGGCATCGCTGTGCTGGCCAAGCGCAGGCACCGGGCCATAATGGATTGCCTCACCGCGGGTGACAGACCCCGGCGCCATCAGCTCAATCTCGCCGCCATCCGACTGCACGGTGATAAAGCGGTTCTGCGGATGCGCTGTCAGATCCTCAAGATCGGTCAGCCGCCCGAAGGCTATACCGGCCGCGGTCAGCCGTTCGATGACATCCTCGCGCGGCAGGCTCCCGAACACGCCTGCAACGATGTCTTCCAGCGCCTCGCGATTGGCGACGCGGTGATTGTTGGAGTCAAACCGCGGGTCGGTGGCGATGCCGCCATCTCCCAAGACCTCGGTTGCAAGCCGCACCCATTCGCGCTCATTCTGGATCGAGATCAACACCGCCTTGTCGTCGCTGCACATATAGGCACCGTAAGGGGCGATGGTCGGATGGCGCAGGCCGACCCGCGTTGGCGGCTTGCCTCCATAGCGGGTCTGCAGATAGGGGACATTCATCCAGTCTGCCAGCGCATGATAAAGCGAGACATCGATAATGCGGCCTTTGCCGGTTCGTGTTCTGGCGAAGAGTCCCTGCATAATCGCCTGAAATGACTGCATTCCTGCAGCTATGTCACAGACGGAAACCCCGACACGCGCGGCGCCATGCTCGGTGCCATTCACGGCGCAGAGCCCGCTTTCGGCCTGCACCAGAAGATCATAGGCCTTCTGGTCGCGATAAGGTCCTTCGCGCCCATAGCCTGTGATCGAACAGCAGATCAGGGACGGGTGCTGCTGAAGGAGGCCTTCGAGGCCAAATCCCATTCGCTCGACAGCCCCGGGGGCCAGGTTCTGGATGAACACATCGGCAGTGGCAATCATCGCGGCAAGGATGGCTTTGTCACCGTCGTCCTTGAGGTTCAGACAGACGGATTCCTTGCCACGGTTCAGCCAGACAAAATAGGCACTGTCTCCCTTTGCCAGCGAATCATAGCGCCGCGCGAAATCACCCTCGGTGCGTTCGATCTTGATGACCCGCGCACCGGCATCCGCAAGACGCGACGAGGCATAGGGGGCCGCAACGGCCTGTTCGAGGGCGACAACGGTGATGCCTTCAAGATCCACTATAAACCTTCCTTCCGAAACGCCTTGCCAGACCAGGGGCCCATCATAGGTGGATGTGGCCGGCTTGCCAGCCCTGTCCTGGTTGCTTTGTTGCCTGAAATCTCATTCGCCGCCATAGCGCTTGCGGTCAGCCTCGTTTTCAAAATGGATCTGTCGGGCATCGCCAGTGTAACGGCTGGTGAATTCCGTGCCGAGATCATCTTCGCGATGAACCCCAACCAGAATCCCCTCGCGCTGCGGCTCGCCAACCTTTTTGTCGATGGCGGCTTCTGACATCGTGACCCGCTGTGACAGGCGAAGCGACCAGTCGTGAAGCATGGCATAGAGCCTGTCCCGCGTTGCCGTGTGCTCCGGGTCATCTCCAAGGTCGGTGAATTCCTGCGGATCGCTCTTCAGGTCAAACAGCATTGGCAGATGGCCTCCGGCGGAGTGGACCATCTTGTAGCGCCCGTCAAAGACCATGAACAGACGCGCCTGCCTGCTGTCGAGGCCAAGAGTGAAGCGCATCGGCAGCACGGAATAGTCATATTCGCTGATGACATAGTCCCGCCAGCCCTCCGGTGTGTTGCCATGAAGGAACGGAAGAAGCGAGCGGCCTTCGATCTGATGTGCCGGCACCTCGCCACCTGCCATCTCGATGAAGGTTGCGGCAAGGTCAATCTGTTCGACAAGCGCATCGCATTGCTTGCCGCGGGTTGTGTCTGCCGCGGGCGAGGGGTCGGCGATGATCAGGGGCACCTTGGCGGAAACATCGTGAAACAGATCCTTTTCACCAAGCCAGTGATCGCCGAGATAATCTCCATGGTCCGAGGTCAGCACAATCACCGTGTCCTGGTCTCGTCCGGAGGCTTTGAGAAAGTCCAGCAGCACGCCCAGCTGGTCATCGCACTGCTTGATCAGGCCCATATAGGCGATGATGGCCTTTGTTCGGGCCTCGTCATTCCGAAATGTTTCGGCGATCTTGTTGGTGAAAAAGGCTTCGTAGACAGGGTTTGCGTTTGCGCGTTCCGCCTCGTCGCGGATCAGTGCCTGCACATCGTCAGGCCCATACATGTCGTGATAGGGGGCTGGCACAATGTAGGGCCAGTGGGGCTTGATGAAGCTGACATGGGCACACCACGGTGCGGTCGCCTGTTCGATGAAGCTTATGGCCTCGCGTGTCAGCCATGGCGTCTCGCTATCCTCTTCCCGAATGTTGGCGGGCTTGTCTGCATTCTCGATGAACCATCCCGATGCCAGTTTGCCATCCTCGACCGACCCGTTGGCATAGACGGCCCACGGATTGTCGGTGTCATATCCCTTGTCCTTGAGATAGCGGTTATAGGGACCATCATTGTCGCCATAATCTCCGCCATAGGCGTTGCCATGCAATCCGTCATCACGCACCCATGGGTCAAACCCGCATTCTGATTGCCGCACTCCGATGATGCTGTCCGGCGCAATGCCAAGCCGCGCCATACCTTCGGCATCGGCTTCCATATGTGTTTTGCCAAGAAGCCAGCATTCCATGCCGAGCTTGCGAAGATGATCGCCCATCGTCAGTTCGCCGACACGGATTGGAAACTTGTTCCAGCCGGCGCCATGGCTGGAGACATAGCGGCCGGTATAGGTGCTCATCCTGCTGGCTCCACAGACCGGCGACTGGACGTAAGCGTTTGAAAACTGCACCCCGCGGGCTGCCACCCGGTCAAAATTCGGTGTCTGCAGTGTCTTGTGGCCGGCACAGCTCAGATAATCAAATCGCAGCTGGTCATACATGATGAACAGGATATTGGGTCTGGAACGCATGGAGGGTGCCTCGGGTTCAGTTCTTTGGTGGCGTGTGCGCTTGTCTGATTGCCTTGATCATCACCTAGGTCGCAGCTTCGGCAGGCGGAGAGCCCTGGTCATGGATTTGGCGACTGTCTGCCGGCGCTTCGTCCCGGTCCGTCATCCCATAGTCGCGGATGACCGACAGAACCCGAATCCGGTAATCCTTGAAGATCCTGTCGCGGCCAACCGATTGCGCGTTGCGGTGTTCGGTGAGTTGCCGCCATCTATCGACCGCAGCTTCGGTCTCGTAAAAGGAAATGGACAGCAGTTTTTCCGGATTGGTCAATGACTGGAACCGCTCGACGGAGATAAAGCCGTCTATCTGCTCGACAAGACTTCGCATCGAGGCGGCGATGGACAGATATTCATCCTTTTTGCCGTCATGTGGCGTGACTTCGAAAATGATTGCGATCATGACATCCCCGGTCTGGATCTTCCCTGTCCGTCAGCCTCTGTCCGTCTGCCCCTGTCCGTCTGCCCCTGTCCTGCCATCTGTGTTGCTCCATCTGTTCTGGAGCCGGCTTCAGGATCGGTTCGGGCTTGTGGAAATGTCACCTTGGCACGCCAGTCGAGAGGCTTGCAACCGCAGGATGACAGGGTCATCGTAGTGCGCGGACTATGCCCCTGTAACGGTCGGAGGAATGGACACATCATGCTTACTGCGGAACAGATCAGTTTCTTTCAGGAAAACGGATATCTCGTGGTCAAGGATGCGGTCTCGGCTGACCAGTTGCAGGCGCTTCGCGATGATTTCGCCACCTGGGTTGAGGAAAGCCGAGGCCATAGCGATGGCTGGGGGGAAACCATCAACGGCAAGAACCGGTTCGATGTGGAAAAGGGGCATAGCGCCGAGACACCGGCGCTTCGTCGGATCAATGCGCCGCATGAGGTGTCCGATGCCTTTTTCAACGCAATGGCCGACAGCGCCATGACAGACATGGTTGCCGATCTGATCGGCCCGGATGTGAAGCTCCACCACACCAAGGTCAATTCCAAGCTTCCCGGCGCGGCAACAGCGGTAAAATGGCATCAGGATTTCCCATTTACCCCGCATACCAATGACGATCTGATCACGGCGCTCCTCATGGTGGATGAGGTGACTGAGGAGAACGGACCTCTTGAAGTCTGGGCCGGCTCGCACACAGGCGAGATCCACAGCCTCTGGCATGATGATGAATTTACCGGCGCCGTGAGCGCCGAGATCACCGAAGAGGCGCTTCGTAACCGGCAGATCTGCACCGGCACGCCCGGCAGTGTCTGCCTGATGCATACCCGGCTTCTTCATGGGTCGGCGCCAAACCAGTCTGACATGCCGCGTACCCTGTTCATCTGTGTGTACAGCGCTGTGGATGCGATGCCGATCTCGCCATCTCCGGTTCCGACCCGTGACCAGGGCCGGATTGTCCGTGGTGAGGATCACGGGCGTGTTCGCGCCGTCGGCTATGACATGCCGATGCCGGAGCTGCCCAAAGGCGCGTCCTTCTTTGACCAGCAGGCTGGCTGACAAGGTTTGTTATGCCGGCAGAGGATGAAGCAGAGCGAAACCGGGCGGCCTACCAGCTGGCCTTGGCCTGCATCGCTATCGGCCCGCCATCGCGCGCTGTCCACAGGGACATCCCGTCTTCGGTCATTTCGGCATGAACGCCGAACGGGACATCGTCAAATAGCGGAGATTTTCCGCGGAAGCTGAACAGCGCTGGTGATTTTCCAGCACGGTCGGCCGCCATATGCGCCATCAGTGTTGCCTGCAATGGTCCGTGCACCACAAGCCCGCCATAGCCCTCGACCTCACGGGCATATGGCGCATCATAATGGATGCGATGACCGTTGAATGTGATGGCGGAATAACGGAACAACATCGTCGGGGTCGGTGTCACGGTCAGATGGTGTGCTCCTGCAGGCGCGGCGTCTTCCTGTTTCCGGGGGCCAGCACCGCCAGCTTCCGGCGGTTCGCGATAGACAATATCCTGACGTTCACGAACGCTGATCTGTCCGCCGCAGCTATAGTCATGATTCACCGTAACAAAGCAGAGCGCCCCGCTGCGGCCTTGCTTCAATTCAACATCCGTGATGGTGGACTGGCGCGTAACCTCGGATCCGATGATCAGGGGCGCTCTGAACTCGATCTCGCCACCGGCCCACATGCGGCGGGGAAGGGGCACCGGAGGCAGAAACCCGCCTCTTGCCGGATGGCCGTCAGGGCCGAGCTTTTCCAGCCCTGCACTGGGCTGGGCCAGACAGAAATGGATCATCAGCGGTGCTGCGCTGCCGGGTTCGATAGCTGTTTCGCACCCGATAGTGGCGTTGAAGCGCATCACAAGCTGTGGTGACAGCACTTCGGACATGGTTTCGCCAGCGCCGATCCAGCTACGAAGATGATCAAGGTCGAAATCCATGGCTGAGGTCTCTCGGTTCGCGTTAAAACGAGCGCGGCATGCCAAGAACATGCTCGGCGATATAGCTGAGGATCAGGTTGGTGGAAATCGGAGCGACCTGATAGAGGCGGGTTTCGCGGAATTTTCTCTCGATGTCATATTCGCAGGCAAAGCCATACCCGCCATGGAACTGGATGCAGGCATTGCCAGCTTCCCACGACGCCTTTGCCGCCAGATACTTCGCCATGTTTGCCTCAGCCCCGCATGGCTTGTCCGCATCGAACAGCGCACAGGCCTTGTAGCGCATCAGATCGGCGGCTTCGACCTCGATAAAGGCTTCGGCAATCGGGAACTGGACGCCCTGGTTCTGGCCGATGGGGCGCCCGAAAACCTCGCGTTCGCCGGCATAGGCGCTTACGCGGTCGATAAACCAGTAACCGTCGCCGATACATTCCGCAGCAATCAATGCACGTTCTGCATTAAGACCTGTCATTATATACTTGAAACCCATACCTTCTTCTCCAATCAGATTTTCGGCAGGAATCTCAAGATTGTCGAAGAACAGTTCATTGGTCTGGTGGTTCACCATATTGTCGATGGGGCGAACCGTCATGCCGGATTTCACGGCTTCATGGATATCAACAAGGAAGATCGACAGGCCTTCGGATTTCTTCTTCACCGCGTCAAGCGGGGTTGTCCGTGCAAGCAGGATCATGAGGTCCGAATATTTCACACGGCTGATCCAGACTTTCTGTCCGTTGATGACATAGCGATCGCCCTTGCGCACTGCGGTGGTCTTGATTTTGGTTGTGTCGGTTCCGGTTGTGGGTTCGGTCACGCCCATCGACTGCAGGCGCAATTCACCACTCGCGATTCTTGGCAGATAGGTGCGGCGCTGCTCTTCCGACCCATGCCGGATCAGGGTGTTCATATTGTACATCTGGCCATGACAGGCGCCGGAGTTGCCGCCGGTGCGATTGATCTCTTCCATGATCACGCTGGCCGCGGTCAGTGACAGGCCCGATCCGCCATAGCTCTCGGGGATCAGCGCTGCCATCCATCCGGCATTGGTCAAGGCAGTGACGAACGCCTCGGGGTAGGCGCGGTCTCGGTCAATCTGTCGGTGATATTCATCGGGGAACTCGGCGCAGACAGCGCGAACGCCAGCGCGGATATCTTCAAAGTCCTCAGCGTTGTCGGCCACAGTGATCTCCCTCGTTCATCCGATGTGACGAGTATAGGCGGTTGCGGCATGACTTCCAGATGGCTGTGGCGCAAATGAAAGGACAAATTGCCTCCACGCTTTCATCACAATGTCTCATGCTCATCCCTTGCGAAAGGGCAGGTCGCAGATCACTCCCCCGGTCTGGCTGCCATCGGGAAGGGTGACCTGCACCTGCTGCCCTGCCTCCAGATAACCGCGGTCAATCAGTGACAGGCCCACATTGGCCTTGAGCCGCGGCGACCAGGCTGCCGAGGTGATCTGGCCGATCTTGCGCTCGCCCTTATGAACCGGCCAGGGGACATGACAGGAAGGGCAGGGTGGCCCCTCAAACCTGACCCCGCGGATCACCTTTGACGGCCCCGCGGCAGATATGGCCTGCAAGGCTTGCAATCCGATACAGTCAATGCTGCCATCCAGAGTGCAGACCTTGCCATACCCCATCTCCAGCGGGTTGTTCTCACGAGTCATCTCATTGCCATAGCCAAGAAGCCCGGCTTCGATCCTGTCGATCAGGTTTGGTCCTCCGGCTTTCATCCCGAATGGCTGTCCGGCGTCCCACACCAGATCCCATAGCGGTTCCGCAAGCGTCGGGTCGTCAAGATAGATTTCAAATCCTGCGGCAGATGAAAACCCGGATCGCGATACGATCTGGCGCGTCCCGAACAGGTCGATGTGGGTGAAATGAAAGAATTTCAGCTTGGCCACAACCTCACCGAACAGCGCGGCGATGACACTGACGGCCTTCGGCCCCTGAATGGCCAGCGGGTTGACGTCAGGTTCCTCGACAGAGACGTCATATCCGCCGCCGATGGCAAGTCCCTTGACGTAGAGAAGCAGGTCACTGTCGGCCACTGACAGCCAGAAGCGGTCCGCTGCCAATTTCAGAAGTACCGGGTCATTCAGCATGCCGCCGTCGCGATCGACCACCGGAATGTAGTAACAGCGCCCGGTTTCGGCTTGTCGAAGATCACGCGGGGTCAGCCATTGAACAAGACGTGCCGCGTCCGGGCCGGTGATTTCGACTTGCCGCTGCACCGAGACATCCCAGATCTGCACATTCTCGTTCAGATGCCAGTAGGAGTCCTCGACACTCATCCCGAAGGATTTTGGCAGGATCATATGGTTGTAGACAGAATAGCCGGTCACGCCATGCTGCCTGACCCGCTCGAAATAGGGGCTGGTGCGGATCCGCCGCGCAAATTGTAATCCGTCCGACATAGCGATGCCTCCGCGGAGCGTCCTAGGCGGTGAAATAGATGGGAGAGGACCAGGCCTGATGCCCATCCTCCATCGTGACACAGACCCAGACCGGGTTATCTGCCCCGGCCTTCATCGTTACATCACGCGTGAAGGCCAGGCTGGAGCTGAGAGCGGTATCCGGAAGACGAATGATGGTCAGACACCGCGCCAGCCCGCCACAATCGAGATGCACCGGGTCAGTGCCAAGATCGGACGCTGTGACCGACAACTCACCGAGGTTTGTGCGGACGGACACCGTTGCATCGAGAGTGTCGAGCCACAGATCGATACCGGCAAAATTGCCGGTGGTCACGTTCTCGAAGGCCACCTGCGATCTGCCCCGTTGTTCCAGAAGCCGTTCCGGGTTCCACTGGTTGAGTGGGCGGGTCGAGAGGATCGAGGCGCCATCAACATCAATGACGCCGCGCCAACTGGTGTTGCGACCGCGACCACGATATTCGGCGCCAGACCAGATGATCCGCACCCGATGCCCAAGGTCGGTTTCATCATAGGTACGGATGGTTTCAACAACATCCGGGCCGTTGCGAAGCTCGATCTTCTCGATTCCCGAGCCGGCATGCGCCGTTACCTGGACAGGAACGCCAGCTGCTGGCGGCGTGGTGATGTCCCCCATCATCACCGCGCCGTCTTTTCCCGCGGCGGTCACGTCAAGATACATCCGGCATCCTGTTGTGGCGTAGTGATGACGGGCGCGCATCGCCTCGAACAGCGCCGTGCGGCTGTTTTCTCTGGCGAGAAAACAGGTCAGGCCGCCATAGGCGCCAAAATCAGAACTTCCCGGGTAGCTTGCGCCGGGGCGACCCTTGTGGCCGTCACTGTTGGCGACAATGCCGATCCGACGGCCAAGGCGGAAGCTGTCGGTCGCCATCCATTCAAACGTGCCCCAGTCGGAATGGATTTCCACCGCGGTTTCCAGTGCAGCGTCATGATCAATCTCGATATTGGCGTAGCGCCCGCCGACATGGGCGAAAATCACCGTGTCCTCGCCACTTTTGCGAAGCGCTGCATAGAGATCGGAGATGGTGTGTGCGTCGTTCTCCATGTCGTCACGGGTTTCGATCAGGGCGTGCGAGCAGCGTCGCAGCGTACACCCTTCATTCGCATAGATGACATTGCGGTCACCACCCACTGCGGTATTGCCTGACCATTCATAGCCGGGGAAGGTGGTGAAGCGTCCGGGCTCGTTCCATTCCGCGGTGACTTCATTCAGATGATCCCAGAAACGTTTTTTGATCTGGAAATCGTTGCCCTGATGGCACATCGCATCAAGAAAGGCCTTGTTGCGGGCAAAATTCACATAATCCTCGATCCGCCCGATGCCGATGGTTTCACCGCTCTGGCCATGAAGGTCGCCCCAATACCCGGCATGGTCTGCATCCGAGATCACCAGCGGACCGGCTGTCGCGATCACGTCACCGTCGATGGACAGGGTGAAAGTCACCGCGCCTTCGCTGGCACAGCTCAGATCCTCGACTGTCACGGTCTGCGTCCTGCCGTCGAACGCGACATGATCCGGAAGGCCGGCGACATTGGTGCTGGCGTCTATCTTCACCCGGCATGCGGCGGGAATGGTTGGATTGCCCCATTGATCCTCGACCTTGATGCCCAGAAAAAAGGGCTCGCCGGGGCGGCGCTGGGACGCGGTAACGGCCCTCCAGTGTTGTGGCGGACCGGGGATTACGGGTACATAAAGCTGGAGATCGGGAAGCGGGTAGAAATTGCCGGTTGCCTGAACATCGGCCATCACCACGAAATCGCGACCAGCCTCGGCAAAGGTCTGGATCAGAAATCCCGGACTGCCGCGACGCCGGTCACCGATGCGGATGGTGATGGTCTCGCCGGGGCGCAGATAGCCGCCATGCTGTGTAACGGTCAGAATCTCACCCCAGGGACGTTGGCCATTCCGCCGGCTGTAGCTGATCGACAACCGGCCTTCGCCATTGCTCTCGGCGCTCACATAGTTGGGGGCGGCCGGGTCGGTTGTCTGAAGCTGGCCGGCATCGCCAATGCGCCGGCAGGCGATCCTGATGCCGCCAGTGTCATCGATGCCGAGCGTTCCGACCGTGTAGGTAATGGTGAAACTCTGGAAGGTCCGCACCTCGACCGGGTCGGTTGGTGAAAGTGTGGCACTGCCGAGGATCGCGGGATCATCACCCGGGCGAACTGACGGGGCGTTGTCGCCGACAAGGTCACGGGGAACGGGAAGGTCGAATTTGCGGGTCATGTGATGCTCACAAGGATGGTGGATGCAGGCAAGCGGCCTTCGCGACGAGACACGGTTGAACCGGCTTCCGGGGCGGTTTTCTGTTGGCAAGTGTTTCAGTATTCGCCTGTCCCGATCAAGCAATTTGGACATGCAGTTGCGACTTTCTGAGCTGCAGGCGAACTCATCGCGGTTTATTTGCCAGCGGTTGTCTATGCCGGATGACTTATTTGCTTGCGGCGCTTATATCTGGACGGGGTTGAACTCGTGGCTTTGGCGCGTAAGAGCGCTCCATCTCCATCAAACTGCTGGAGCGCCGGAATGAGCCAGGCCACTTCTTCGAATGACAGGGCAACGAACGCCAATCTCCACAGCATCACGCTGATGATCGCGGCCATGGGCTGTTTCACCATTGCTGATCTGCTGATCAAGATTGCCAGCCAGACAATGCCTGTTGGGCAGGCGATGCTTGTTCTGGGGCTTGGTTCTACCGTTGTTTTCCTGATCCTGATGCGAATGAAGAAAGAGCCCGTCCTACTGACGCCCTTGGCTCAGCCGGCGATGCTGCTTCGCAGTTCAGGTGATTTTCTTGGCTCGACCAGTATGTGCCTTGCGCTTGCCTATGTGCCGATTTCGACGATCGGAGCCGTGATACAGGCGGTGCCACTGATGCTCACGGCGGCCGGCGCGCTATTCCTTGGTGAGCGTGTGGGAATCAGGCGCCTGTCTGCCATCTTTGTCGGATTTGTCGGGGTGATGTTCATCCTGCAGCCCGGCAGGACTGATTTTGATGCCATGGTCATGCTCGCTCTGTTGGCAGCTGTTGGCCTGACGATCCGTGATATCGGGACAAAGCTTGTTTCACACAAGGTATCGACCCTGCTGGTGTCGTTCTACGGATCGATGATTTTTGCCATAAGCGGCGCCATCCTGCTTTCCATCACTGGCGGGGCGGTCTGGCCCGGTGGGACCATGATCGTGATGTTTCTTGCGATGATCGCGCTTGGCTCGGTTGGTTATGTCTGCGTGACCAATGCTGTTCGTATTGGCGAGATGTCGGTTGTCAGCCCATTCCGGTATAGCAGGCTGCTGTTCTCAGTGGCTGCTGGTGTCATCATTTTTGGTGAACAGCTGGACGCCATGATGCTGTTTGGGTGTGCGCTGACGATGGGCGCCGGTCTCTATATCTGGCGGCGAGAAATTTTGCTGAAACCAGCGACCGGTTTGGGTGGCGCGGAGCAGACGCGCCCCTAGTTTTTCACATCTGTGGTGGCAGCAGCTGTATCGGCATCGTGCAGCCCGGTATCCAGCTGCTCGACCAGTCCACGCGGACCACCGGTCGTTCGAGCATTGGCGAACGCGGCAAGCGATGAAGTGGGATTGACCATGGCGACACGCGCTGTCACCAATGTGTCACAGGTGCCAGGGACAACCAATGATCCAGTTTTTTGCCACACAACATAGCCAACGCACTGCCTCGCTCATGGTGTTTGTTGCGTCCTCGCTGTGGGGGCTGCTGTGGGTGCCGATGCGGCTGACGGAATCGATGGGCGTCGCGCCGCTCTGGGTTCAGTTCTGGTTCACCACAATGCCGGCGCTGTTTCTCGCCTGTCTTTGCCTTCGTAGCACGCTGCGCGAGCGTGAGAACTGGACAATCTATCTGATGTCCGGGATGTGCATTGGCATGGGTTATACGCTTTATGCCGTTGGGCTGCTTGTGGGATCGGTCAGCAAGACGACGGTGCTGTTCTATCTGACGCCAATCTGGTCAACGCTTCTCGGCATGGTCTTTCTGGCCGAACGACCAAGCCTCAGGCGCTGGGGCGCGATTGCCATGGCCACTCTGGGATGCTGCCTTGTAATGCAGATCAATCCCGTTGAGATGCGCCTCGCGCCGGTGGACATGCTGGGGCTATTGTCCGGCGTGTTCTGGGGGATGGGAACGGTGGTGCTGCGGCGCTATCCGGATATTGATTACAGGAACGCCACCTTCGCGCAGTATCTGAGCGGCACGCTGATCACAGCTGTCGCGATCCTGTTTCTGGCGGAAGAGGCGCCGGAGCTGTTGGCCACCGGTAAAGCTGCCACCATGGGGGCGGTTTTCGGCATCCTTGTTTTCATGTCATCCTTCCTGATGATCATCAGGATCATGCAATATATGTCGCCTGGGCGGGTGGGCATCCTGATGCTGTCCGAAGCACTGGTTGCGGTGATTTCGGCGATGATCTTTCTTGGTGAGACACTGTCTATGGCACAGTGGATCGGCGTGACGGTGATCCTGACTGCCGGGGTGGTTGTCGCGCTGACAGATGACGTTGTGGCAGAGGCGGAAACGAGCTGATGATGGTCCCGAGCCAGAAAGCCGAATTCCTGTCGAAAATGCACAAATGCATCGCCACCGCAATGACCAGTGTTGTCCGGCGGCCAAGGTGAAGAGGACAAGACCGTGAGCTCACATAAACGTGCCCCCAACATCGTTCTGATCATGGCAGACCAGCTGGCACCGCAGTTCACCGGTGCTTACGGTCACCCGCTTGTCAAAACCCCGCATATTGATGCGCTTGCGGCACGCGGCATGCGGTTTGACTCGGCCTATTGCAATTCGCCGCTTTGCGCACCGTCGCGCTTTAGCCTCATGTCAGGCCAGTTGATCTCGCGGATTGGCGCATATGACAATGCCTCGGAATTTTCTGCGGCTGTCCCAACCTTTGCCCATTATCTTAAGTTAATGGGGTATCGTACTTGTTTATCTGGAAAAATGCACTTCGTAGGTCCTGACCAGATGCATGGGTTTGAGGAGCGGGTAACGACCGACATCTATCCCTCCGACTATGCCTGGACGCCGGACTGGGATGCGCCTGGCGAGCGCATCGACAAGTGGTATCACAACATGGCGACGGTGAAGGAAGCCGGCATCGGCGCGGCGACGTTCCAGATCGACTATGACGAGGAGGTGGCGTTCCATGCGAAGCGCCGGATCTTCGACTATGCTAGGGATAACGACCAGCCTTTCTGCCTGGTGGCAAGCTTCATTCATCCGCACGATCCCTATGTCGCAAGACAGGAATGGTGGGATCTTTATGATCCCGACGAGATCGACATGCCAATCGTGGCCATGGGGCCAGACGAGCATGACGGCTTTGCGCGGCGTGTCATGGACGGGATCGAGGCCTCCACGGTTGCGTTGAGCGACGCGGAAATCCGGAAGGCGCGTCATGCCTATTACGCCAATGTGTCCTATTTCGACTGCAAGGTCGGCGAACTGGTGCAGACGATCACCGAAGCCGGCATGCTGGACGACACGATTTTCATCATCACCGCCGACCATGGCGATATGCTTGGCGAGCGTGGTCTCTGGTACAAAATGACCTTCTTTGAGCATTCTGCGCGGGTGCCATTGATCATGGCTGGCCCGGGGGTGGCCAAGGGAAGCGCACAGAACGCCTGCAGCCTTGTCGATCTTCTGCCAACAATGCTTGATCTTGCATCAGGCACCGGGGCGACGCTGCCGGCGATCGGCATGCCTGTCGAAGGGCGCTCGCTGATGCCGCTTGCACGTGGAGAGTCCGATTCCGTGGATGAGGCCATTGGAGAATATTGCGCGGAGATGGCGGGGCATCCCGTCTTTATGATCCGGCGCGGTGATCACAAATACATTGCCTGTGACGCCGACACACCGCTGTTGTTCAACCTGGCAGACGATCCGCATGAACTGACAAACCTTGTGAATGATCCGGCCTATGAAGCGGTGGCAAAGGAGTTCGCCGCCGAAGTGGCCTCCCGCTGGGACAGCGTGAAGCTTCGCGAGGATGTGATGGCGACACAGCGCCAGCGCCGGGCGATCCACGCCGCCATGGAGGCCGGTGCCGCGGAGGCGTGGGATTACAACCCGCCACGCGATGCCAGCAAGCAATATGTTCGCAACCATATGGACTGGACGGTTGCAGCTGACCGATACCGGTTCCCCAGAGCGGATTGAGGGCGAAGCTCTTGATCGCGAAATCGGACAAGGCCTGCACAAGTGCTGACCGGTAGAGAATTGAGCAGAATGACGTGCTGACCAGAAGGGCTGTGGCTGGGTTCGACTTTGTGACGGTCAGATCGGCACCACCGCAGGGCTTTCATCGCAAGTGTGACATCCAGCCTAGCGAGGCGGCGGTATCACCGCCCTCGGGTTTATATTCCGCCCCAAGCGGGGCGTCATACCCGCTCGCGGCAAGATGCGCAAAGATATGAGCGTAGTTGACCTCGCCAAGATCAGGCCGGCCACGTGATGGTACGCCGGCAAACTGGATATGGCCTGTGATGTCCAGATTGGCATCGATCCGGCGGGTCAGATCGCCTTCCAGAATCTGGATATGGTAGCAGTCGAACATCAGCTTGAGATTCGCCGCCCCGACAGCTTCGATGATGCGCCGTGCCTGATCGGTATGGTTGAGGAAATATCCCGGCGCATCATACTGGTTCAGCGGTTCGATCAGAATGCTGCGGCCACGAACTGCCGCGGCAGTGGTGGCATAGCGCAGATTCTCGATAAAACAGGCCTCGGCCGCTTCGCCGCTGGCAAACCCCGAGAGCACATGGATGTTGCCGGCATCGATGGCATCGGCGTAATCCAGCGCGGCATCAATGCTGTCGCGTGCCGCATCCTCGCGCCCGGCCAATGCGGCCAGCCCGTTCTCGCCTAGCGTTCCATCGCCGCGTGGTGCGTTCAGCCCAAGCATGGACAGGCCTGTTGCAGCAAGCGCCGCCTTCACATCGCCGGCATCCTCGTCATATGGCCAATGGCACTCGACAGCGTCAAACCCTGCCTTCGCCGCGGCATGGATGGCATCGGCAAGCGACCGGTCCGTCCAGAGGAATCCGAGATTGGCTGAGAATGAGGTCATGTCATCCAGTCTATGCCAGAACAGGTGGCCGGGTCACCCGGTTGTCACATGACCAAACTGACCAGAGTGAACCAAGTGCATGCTGACTCTACATGTCCGAAATGCGAGGCGTTAATTGACGTGCAGCTTGCGACCTAGGCCGATGACGACCTTGATTTTCGCGTCTCGAACAGCACAAGCGCTGCCAGGATGATGGCAAAACCGATCGCTTCGGAAATGGTGAGAAACTGGCCAAGGAACAAGATCGCGACAGCTGCCGCAAGCAAAGGGTCGACAAGCGTCAGGATCGAGGCTCTCGTGACGCCGATCAGCCTGCATCCCTCAAAGAACAGCCAGTAGCCAAGCATGTAGAAGGTGCCGTTGGAGGCGATGGCGAGCCATCCGCTTGCTGTTTGCGGCAGGGCAATGGTCTGCCCAAGCGGCAGAACCACTGCCAGGATCAGGATCACCACACTCCAGATATTTGTGTGCAGGTTGACCACGGCGGATCCGAGATTGTCTGTCAGATCGCTCGACATGGTGGTGTAAACCATCGCGCAAATCATCGATCCAAAGCACAGAAGGAGCCCATCGACGCGACCGACCTTTACAGTGTCGAACATCAGAAGCACAAGACCGGCCAGAAGTGCCGCCACCGCGCCCCATTGTACGACGTTCAGCCTCTGCCGACCGCTTGCGTGTGACCATATGGCGATGCCCAGCGGGAACATGTACAGAATCAGGACCGCAAGCCCCACATCGACAAACTGGATTGCGCTGTAAAGACAGCCGATCATCCCGATATTGAACAATGTGGCGATGATGGTCCTGCCGAGCAGGGCGCGCGGCACAAGCAGTTTCTGGCGCTGCACCAGCGTTAGGGGTAACAGCAATCCAGCGCCGATCAGGCATCGAGACACAAGAAGCATCATCAGCGACGCCCCTTCGTTCATCGAGATTTTGGCGGAGCTTGGCACGAATGCAATACACAGGGATGAGGCCAGCACGATGGCGATACCGAGCACATCGCGCATACCGCGCCGTTCACTGTCGCGCCACATCTTCACAAAACATGTCCCATCATCTGGTGGATCACTTCAGGGTCTGTCCAGTGTGCCTTCCGCAGGCGGCGGAAACAATATGGCGGGACAGTCAATGGAGCTTGCCAGCTGAAAGGAGATCAATGGCAGGCGATGACGCAAGGCGTGGCAAAACCGATTTAGGCATAGCTGCTTGAAGGGGGGTATGGCGGAGAGAGAGGATTCCGCATTCAACCTCAAGTCTCTGAATATAAACAGGTTTTGAAGGCCTGATGGTGCCAGCCCCACATCTTACCCCACATTTGATTGGGGTTACTGCGGCTGGTTGCTGGATCTGAATCGAATTGGGCAGAGGGGCGGGGCGTAGCTTCGCGGGGGGTCGTGCCTCGGACCTCGGGCGGGTGATGGATGGCGGGAGGCGAAGACCTTTAATTTTGTTTGGGCAAGCCGCAATGTCTAAATCTATGCCCT
>NTKV01000043.1 GCA_002457745.1 SAR116 cluster bacterium MED-G06
GCCGATTCATGTCTGCATTATGTCTGCACTATGTCTGCAATCTGCAGGCATTTTTATGATATTAGGTGAAATCAAAATGCACAAGCATGACGTCGCCATGCGCCATATTCCACTGTATTCATAAATTTTTTTGGAGTGTGAAATGGTGGGCGTGACAGGGATTGAACCTGTGACCCCTACGATGTCAACGTAGTGCTCTCCCGCTGAGCTACACGCCCCATTTCGCTGGCGGACCGGTCATCAGAGCCGTCGCCAAGGCGTGTATTTCTGCACCAAGCGCCGGCATTCCGCAAGCCCCTTTTTGCCGACCAGCGCCAGCTGTCGCCTGCAACAGAACCACCCCTTTCCAAAGCCTGTCTGCGGTCGGAGGATGGCCGCCTCTGGCCTGCCGCGATCACTGCGGGCGCGGCTGTTACCGCCATGCCTGTCACCTTTTGGCACATAGAGCGATGCGCGGGTGGGTTCATGAGAAAAACCGTGCTAGCGTTGCCGGGTTATGGGGAGTGTGATGAGCGAAACCGCCGCGGCAGACGGGGCAAACGAACCTGCCGGCGCGGCGTCGACCCCGTCAGGTTTTGCCGCGCGCGACCTTGATCCGGTCACTGTCAGCGACACGATGTTCGATGACCCCGGCTACAGCCCCCTCGACCTCTATGGCAGCGCACAGGCAGATGCCGGCGATCTGTCAGCACCGGTCGTGGCCTCCTGCCCGCATGCCGGGCGAAGCTATCCCGCCAGCATGCTTGCAGCCTCGAAGGAACCTGTCAGCGCCCTTCGCGGGCTGGAGGATTTTGGCGTCGACTGCCTGCTGCCAGGACTGGCAGCCGCCGGCGTGACCACCGTGGTCAACAGATTCTCCCGCGCCTATATCGATGTGAACCGTGATCCTGCCGCGGTCGATTCCTCGATGTTCAGCGCCCCGGTAAGCACCCGTCCGCCCTGCCAGCATGTGCGCGCGGGGTACGGGCTGATCCCGCGCCTGACAGCCACACGCAAGCCGATCTATGCAGGCAAGCTCGACCCAACCGAAATCGGCACGCGCCTTGGCAATGTTCACACGCCCTATCATGCCGCGCTGACATCAATGATGGATCAGGCCGTGTCGCGCTTTGGCAAGGTGCTGCTGATCGACATGCATTCGATGCCTGCCTTTGACAGGCTGAACAACCGGCTTGCCGACATCATCTGCGGCGACGGGTTTGGCACCACGCTTGATCGGGATATGGCTGACGCCATCACCGGCTTCTTCAGGGATCGCGGGTTCAGCATCGACTGGAACCACCCCTATGCCGGCGGATTCATCACGCGGGAATATGGCAAGGCCGACAGCCAGCGACAGGCGGTTCAGATCGAGATCAATCGCGGCCTCTATATGGACGGGTCGACGCGGCTGAACCAGCCGCGGGTGGCGGGTCTGCGGGACACCATCGCCGAATTCGGACAGTTTCTCACCAGCCATTGTCGTGGCACCGTCTGACCAGGCAGTGTCCTGATCCGCAACAGCTGTGACTAGCGGCGTTTCGCCTTGTGGGCATAGGGGTTGTCGCCCTTGCGCATGACCATGCGAACCGGAACACCCCACAGGCCAAAATCGTTGCGAAGCCCGGTGGTGAGATAGCGAAGATAGCTTTCAGGAAGGTCCGCCGGGCGGCTGACAAACAGCGCAAAGGTCGGTGGCCGTGTCTTGATTTGGGTCATGTACCGGATGCGCAGCCTGCGGCCCTCCACAAGCGGTGGGGGATGTGCCTCCAGCATGCCTTCCAGCCAGCGGTTCAGACGACCGGTCGCGATGCGGGTGTTCCACAATCCGTACATTTCGTCGGCAGCGGCCATCATCTTCGCAAGGCCACGCCCATGAAGACCCGACATATGAACGACCGGCACACCGCGAAGCTGGGCCAGCGAAATCTCCAGCCTGTCATCGATGGCTGTGGCGGCGCCCTGCCGGTCACGCACCGCGTCCCACTTGTTCGCCCCGATGACGACAGCACGCCCTTCCTCGGCAATCAGGCGGGCAATCCCCAGATCCTGCTTGTGAAGCTCCTCGGTGGCATCAACAAGAAGCACGCACAGATGCGCGTACTGGATGGCCCGCAGCGCGTCATCGACCATCAACCGCTCGACCTTGTCGCTGATGCGTGCACGCCGCCGCATGCCAGCCGTATCGACCAGCTTGTAAGGGCGGCCTTTCCAGGTAAAGGGAAGCTCAATGGAATCGCGGGTGATTCCCGCCTCCGGCCCGGTCAGAAGCCGGTCCTCGTCAAGCAGCCTGTTGATCAGTGTCGATTTGCCCATATTCGGGCGACCGACCACGGCGATCCGCATCGGTTGCGTGGACTGCTCGTCCTGCCAGACCTCCAGCGGGTTGCCTTCCTCATCCAGCGGCGGCTCGTCACTGTCGTCAAATCCGTCTTCATCGTCATCATCCGGATCGGCAAGCATGTCGATCCCGACCGCGGCGGCACCGGCGATGATGGCGTCATGCAGATCAACAAGACCCTCGCCATGCGCTGCCGAGATCGGCACCGGCTCGCCAAGACCAAGCTCCCATGCTTCCGCCAGTCCAGCGGCGCCGGCCCGTCCCTCACATTTGTTTGCCAGAAGCACCACATGCGCGCCGGTACGGCGCATCTGGTCGGCAAAGAACTTGTCGGCCGGCGTCACACCGGCGCGCGCATCAATCACCATCATGGTGACATCGGCCAGCGCGATGGCACGCTCGGTCTGGCGCCGCATCCGGTCTTCAAGACTGCCGCTCGAGGCTTCTTCCAGGCCGGCGGTGTCGATCACCCGGAAGCGCAACCCGGCCAGCGTGGCATCACCCTCGCGCCGGTCGCGGGTCACCCCTGGCTGGTCATCGACAATGGCGTGCTGCCTGCCGATCAGCCTGTTGAACAGGGTGGACTTGCCGACATTCGGACGTCCGACAATGGCTATTGTGGCGCTCATGGTAAACCTGCCAGGCCCCCGCTCTGGAAAAGATATTGGTGCCGAGATCGGCGCTTTATTCGATCGCGGTTAGCGTGCCGTCACTGCTGAGGATGAACATCCGCCCACCGGCAATCTGGGGCGCGGTGCTCACAGTCTTGCCTGTGGCATAGCTTTCCACCGCTTCACCGGTGTTCGGGTCGAAGGCCTGCACGTTACCACCGCCGGAAACAATATAAACGCGATCGCCGGCAACCAGCGGACCGAAATAGCGTGGCGGCACTTCCGGCGCAACCACATCGAGCGGCACAGCGCCGTCAAGTTCAGTGACCCAGCGGATCAAACCATCATCACGGCGGATGGCATAAAGCCGCCCGTCAAGCGAAAGCACAAAGAGGGTTTCACCAGCAAGCCATGGCATTTCAAGGCCGGCGATGGCGCGTTCCCATACAGGAAGACCATTCCGCGCGCTGAAGGCGACAAGCCGGCCGGACTGGCTGATCACAAAGATCAACCCACCATCATGAACCGGATGTGCACGAACATCGCCAAGGTTCTGGATCGCGGTTCGCGGCAACAGGGATGCCACACTGTCGGTCCAGAGAAGTTCGCCATTGGCGCCGTCAAAATAACTCACCTCACCGCCAGCACCGGCAAGTATGATCTCGTCATTGGCCACCGCCGGTGACGGCGAGCCGAACACCACCGTGTTTGCGGCGATACCGAGATGCGTCCACAGCAGGTCACCGGTGACCAGCGACAGCGCTTTCATATTGCCGTCGAGATCTGTCACCACCGCCCGGTCGGACCCGATAATCGTCGGCCCGCCACGCAGAGGCAGATCGGCCCTGATGGCCCATAGCATCTCACCGGTTGCCGGATCGAGCAGGGCCAGAACGCGCCCGCCAGCATGGACAAGCAGTCCTTCCGGCGACAGGGCGATGCCACCGCCGATGCCGGGCAGCGGATCATCTGTGATGGCCTCGATCTCGACCGACCAGATCGACCCACCATTCTTCACGTCAAAAGCGCTGACAATCCCGTTCGGCGCAACCGTGTAGACCCGCCCATCACCAACCACCGGGGGGGCGAGATCTGTCAGCTCTGTGCCGCCACCACCGATATTTGCCGACCAGGAGCGTGACATCGGCGCCTGAAATTTCGGGTTGCCACCAGCATGACCGGCATTCAGCCCGGGCATTGGCGCAGCGTTGATGTTGACGATCTCGGGAAGGCCTGCCCCTTCGGCAAGTGCTGCCGGATCCGCTGTTTCAACCGTGACTTCGGGAAGCACACCGATGCGCGTGCCCTTGAGGACCATTTCCGGCGCCGAGCAGGCAGCAACCAGCAGCGCCGCAACAGGCATCACACCGGTGAATACCCGTTTCAGCGCAAGCGACAGGCGGGTGGTGGCAGATGGCATGATGGTCGACAGCATAGGGGGATCCTGTTTCAGGTCGATGCGGTGAACGGAATCAGGACTTCAACACTTCAGCGAGCTGTGCAGCACGCTGGCGAAGCTCGGGCGGTGTCTCTTCCATTTCGATAATGCTCTGCAGCTTGGCAAGCGCCGCCTCGCGGTCACCTGCCTTCAGATCCAGCGCTGCGCTCATCTCCAGCGCCAGCGGACGCCACGGACCGGTTCCATTGGCAATCGGCTCAAGGCGGTTCTGAATCTCGGCAGGCTTTGCCGAGTCTGGCGCATTCATCGCCGACAGCAATGTCGCCGCTTCGCGGTACAGGTCTGATATGCCCGAATCAGACGCAATCGCCAGATAGTCAGCCTCGGCCCCGGCGGCATCACCAGCCTCGGCCTTGCCGGCGGCAATGCGGAAGCGTGCCAGCGCGGCGTAGCCATCGTTGAGGCCGGCAAGCTCGCCCTGCAGCGCGCTGACAGCATCGTCAGCGACAAGCGCCTGATGATAGGCATTGGCAGCCGCTTCGGCCTGCGACTGTTGCCAGGCGGAATACCCCTGGGAGGCGCCAACACCAAGCACAATGGCTGCGGCAGCGGCGGCAACATATTTGCCGTAACGCAGCCAGACCTGCTTGGCCCGGTCCTGCTTCAGCTCTTCATCGATTTCGTCAAAAATATCGGCCATTTACGGATATCCGGCCACCGTCTGTGAACTGCAGCGGCCAGCCCTTGTTCAAAATTGCGCGTACCCGCCAGGCGGGTCTTGCCATGCGCCAATCGGCAATAGTCAGATCCCTCTGGTTGACAGCCGGCGCAAAGCTGCCCCAACATATACAATAAGATGCAGGACAGCCAACAGAAAAGCAGGTGATTTCCGGACGTGTCTCGAGTTTCAGCCCCAAGAAAACTTCGCCGCCAGCTATATTTCTCACGGACCGAACTCAGCCTGATCCTGGCTGCCTACAGCGCGCGTGTCGCAGCTGGCGAATGGCGTGACTACGCGCTGGATCACATGAACGGCACAGCCTTGTTCTCGATCTTCCGGCACACCCATGAAACCCCCCTCTTCGTGATCGAGAAAAAACAGCGCCACCCGAAGGAAGCAGCGCAGTTCGTTCTTCGCGATCGAAGCCGCGTGCTGTGCACGTCGAGATCGGTCAGCGACGTGATCGGACATTTCAACAAGCTTCCCCGGCTGATCAGTGGCTGATTGGCGGCTGATTGGCGGCTGACACCGTCACACCTGCCTCTTCTCCATCCGGAACAGCCTGACAGCGTGGTTTTCATGCTTGCCTCACCCGGCTCATTGAGCTATTCCTAAATTAGAACAAAACATGAACATCTGATGGCGCGCCAGGGCAGGTTCTGCCTTGTGGCCTGTCAAAGACACGCAATGGCAATGGCCGGAGACAGCGCAATGGGTGCATTCAAGCGGCAGCTGACGAACAGCCACGACCCGGCCAGCCCGGCCACACTCGGCGATCTTGCCGCCGAAGGGTTGCAGGTCTTCTGCTGGTGTCATCGATGCGGCCATAATGCCGAGCTTGAGACAGCACCGCTGATCGCCAGGCTTGGCCCGATGTTTCCGGTCCCCGAACTTGGCGGCAAGATGCGCTGTACATCCTGCGAGGCCCGTGACATCGCCACCCGTCCGGCCTGGCCACGGCATGGCGGTGGCCAGATTGCCCGCTATGGCTGACGGAGCATGCGGCTCCATCAGGTTAGGTCATGGACAGCCCCCGACCCTTGCGATAGAAACACACAAACAACCAAAAGCTGGCAAGGAGATCAGTGATGAATGCAAGTGACTCAGCGCGTGTGCAGAGCTATCTGAGAACGCGTTTCGGGAACAAGCGGCTGTCGCTGGCACGCCGTGAGAACAAGAATGACAGTGCCGACCTGATGCTCGAGGACGAGTTCATCGGTGTGGTCTTTCAGGATGATGAAGACGGCGATGTCTGCTTCCATGTGCAGATCACCATTCTTGAGGAAGATCTCGAAGAAGCCGGAGCCATCTGAGCTACCGACCGGGCTTGCGGATCAGGCTTGCGGATCGGGCTTGCGGATCAGGCTTGCGGATCAGGTCGCGGGTCACCCGCCGACCCAGCCGCCGGCCCGGGCCATCCCGTAGGCAAGCGCAAACATCACCAGCGCAATCAGCGTGTCAAGGATTCGCCAGGCGTTCTTTTGGTGCATCTGCGGTGCCAGCAATGTCGCGCCGAACCCCAGCGAAAAGAAGAACACAAAGCTCGCTGTGGCCGCCCCTGCGCCATAGGCAATCTTTTCCATACCATCAAACTGCAACGATATGGTGCCGACCAGAACCACCGTGTCGAGATAGACATGCGGGTTGCCGAAGGTCAGAACAGCGGCGGTCGTGAGCGCGGCTGCCAGGCTGACCTGTGACGCATCGCCGGTGCTGATGGTCTGGCCGGCATTGGCGGCACTGCGCAACCGCATCAGCCCATAGATGCCAAGCCAGATCGCGGCAAGCCCGAACATGGTCGGTGCGTGACGCGCGGCAAAATCGGCAATCAGCAGGGAAACCCCGCCAACGCCAGCAACAATGAGAATCATGTCAGACACTGCACAGAACAGCACCACCGGCAGGACGTGTTGCTTGAGAAGTCCTTGCCGCAGGACAAAGGCGTTCTGCGCGCCAATCGCGAGGATCAACGAGAACCCAAGCGCGAAGCCGGTCAGAAAAGCTGATGAGATCATGTCGGATTACGCAGTTTCATGTACGACGTAGCCTAAAGGGATCGTGCCGCCAAAAACATGCAGATTCCGGTCAGAACTGTCGGCTTCACACCGGATGATCTGCTGAGCATCATGGTTGCGAACTGCCATCCGCCAATGCCCATTGCACCGCATGAAGCGCGTGAAGCTTCGTCGTATCATAAAGCGGCAGATGATGATGATGGGGCTTTATCAGCATCTCGATCTCGGTGCATCCAAGAATGATGCCCTCGGCCCCGCGCGCGGCCAGGTCATCGATGATGTCCAGATAGAGGTCGCGCGACCCGTCCCTGACCTCACCGCGACACAGCTCTTCAAAGATGATCCGGTCGATGGCGGCAATCTGCGCCTCTTCCGGCAGCAGCGTCTCGACCCCGAACCGGGCCTGCAACCGCGCCGCGTAGAAATCCTCGACCATGGTGAAGCGCGTGCCAAGAAGACCGATACGCGTCAGACCATCAGCGGCAAGCGCCTGTCCCAGCGTGTCGGCGATATGGAAAAAGGGGACATCGACCCGCGCCGCAATGCCGTCGAACATCTTGTGCATGGTGTTCGTACAGAGCAGCAGGCAGTCGGCACCGCCTGAAGCCAGCGCCGCCGCCTCATCACCAAGCCGTGCTTCGATCATCTGCCAGTCGCCGCGCCGCATGGCAGCTTCAAGATCGGCAAAATCCACACTGCGCATCAGGATTTCAGCGGAATGCAGGCCGCCTCGCGCTGCCGCAACAGCCTCGTTCAGCAGGTCATAATAGACCCGCGTTGACTGCCAGCTCATCCCGCCGATGAGGCCGATCATCTTCATTACACGCCCTCACCCGCGCCTGTTGGTGGCAAGCTGGTTGGAAATCTCGATCAGATTGCCATCGGGATCGCGAACATAGACCGACATCAACGGTCCCATGGCGCCGGTCTTTGCCACCGGCCCATGTTCCAGCGGCACACCCTGCGCGGCAAACCTCTCCTGCCACGCCGCCAGCGGCAGATCACTCAGAAGGCACAGATCGACAGCACCGGATATCGGCTGGCGGGCATGCGGAACATAGGGAGCCGATTCAGCGTGGATGTTGATCTTCTGATTGCCAAAACAGAGCGCCCGGCGCGCCGGGCTGCCATCTGGCGGGGCGAAGACCTGCAACTCCATGCCCAGGACGTCACAGTAGAAAGAGACGGTCTTGTCGACATCGGCAGATGTCAGAACGATATGGTCGATGGCAGTGATCATGATGCCTCCTCCGCAAAATCATTGTTGCCAGATCAGCCCCAGCAAACCACCCCTGGCAAACCAGCCCTAGCAAACCAAACAGTGGTCGATAAGGACACGCCCGTCGACCAGAACGAAATTTGCCTGGTTGACGAATTCATCTTCCGAGTTTGTGAAGAATTGCCGCCAGACCACAGCAACAGAGGATTCCCGCCGGAACAGACAGACAAACTCCCGTTGGCCAAACCTGCCAAGCCGCGGCTGGTAGTCGGCACATTGCGACTCAAGATTCTCACGGGTGACGATGTTGCGAAGCCGATCGGTGAAATCGCGGACATGCCTGGCATGGTCGATCTCGTTCGAGCCGGCGAGACAGTTCTCCATCATCGGCTCGAAGATCAGCAGCAACTCGTCATCAGACCTGTCGTCAAACAACACGGTCATGGCCGGATCCCTCCTTCGGCGATCAGCTTCAAGCGGATACGGCCCTATGCCCATTCAATATCTCCACCTCAACACCCCGCCTGCTGCCTTCACGGACGACAGCTCACAGAGTGGCATGGCTGGATCACCGCCGGAAGCCTGTAAAGCGACTTTGTCGCCCTCGCGGAGACGTTCAGCAACGCGGTTTGCGACCTGACTTCTTGAACACCGGGCCAGCCAGGAACAGCTCTTCGAAGAAGGCGATCCGGTGCGGCATGATCTGTCTGGCACGAGCCTCGATCTTGGCCGGCAGACGCCCCGGATGCATGATGATCGCCCAGGCGAACAGCCCCGACTCCGCCAGATCCTCTTTCTCTGGCAGGCGCCTGGCATATTTCGTGATGAAATCGTCGTCAGCTTCCTGCGCCTTCCGCCATTTTTTCGAACGCGCATATCGCTTGTCCAGCGTGGCGTGGACAGATTCGTGAAAGACGGTTTCCTCAAGATCATGATTGCGGATGCGGGTCTTGATATTGTCCGAATACAGCACGAAAAAATGCCCCACATCTTCTGCAAACGCCGTTTCATCCCCGACATGGATCACCACACGGTTCAGCGTCTTGCGCATGAAGGTCGGCAGCTTGCCGACGGCCTCGGCAACCGGCTTGACTGACGTCAAGGCGCGTTGCTTTGTCTTGAAATCCTGATGCGCCCACAACCCGACCGAGGTGCCATCGGTATAGTGCGCGGTAAAGATGTAGGTCTGTTTCGCCATCAGACCGTCCTTGCGCTTGTCGGGCATCTCGGCCGTGCGCCTGTCATCAAATCTGAGGCAGGCAAAAGCGCTCGCATCGGAGGTGGCGATGAATTCATGGTCGTTCGACACCACCGAATTGGGGTAGAGAGGCTTGCCCGTCACCGGCGCGGTGACAGTCATGGCGGCAAGGCACAGCCCCCCCGCCAGCATCATCGTGATCTGTTTCATGTCGGAAGTTCCAGTTGCCAGTTTTGTTGTCAGTTTCAATCCTGACGCCGGGCCAGCTGGCCGGCATCGCAGAAACAGTACCGCGCACCCGGTTAATGGAACGTCAATTAGCAGTAATTTATTTAAAGGGCCTTGCGGCAAGGGCGGGATGCCACACGGCTGGGTCCCCTGGCCCCGCGACCCACGCCCACTCAAAAGACCCAATCATATGAGGCAAGGTCATTATCGCAGGGGCTTTGCCCATTACGTCATGCAGATTGAACCGAGCCCGATTATTCACATCCATTCCCACATCGTCCATCAGGGCAATGTGGGAATCGAGGTTCATGGAGATCTGTGCCGGAGATCTATGCCGGAGATCTATGCCGGAGATCTGTGCCGGAGAAACAGAGCCTCTTTTCTGGACAGGTAAGCCAACAGAATGGCCGGGATGCCGAGGATAAAAGCCGGTGGCATGTGGCTCAGCGCATCGGGCTGACTCGAAAAAGAGGCCACGATACCTACGCATACCGCTATGAACCCGAGCGATGCCCAAAATCTGAACGGCTTGATCCAGATCGCGGCAGCGCCTGCGATCTCACATAGAGCAATGACATAGGCAAAGGCGACCGGAAAACCAAGTGTCAGGAACAGTTCATTGACTTGCTCGCCAGCTGTCAGTTTGAAAAACCCTGCGCCCCCGAATGCGACTGTGAGAAACAGCATGATGCCATACGGACCATATTTTTTTGCCAATTCCATTTTTCAGCTCCATTTGCTTGAAAGGTCCCACAGGATTAGTTGATTATTTTTTGATCATAAAGACATTCATTTTGACCATCATCTGTGCAATAGCTACACATATGAAAACATGGCAAGCCCTGCATACAGCCCTGATTGTTGCGAAGACAGGTACGGTTAGCCAGTCCGCGCTTCACTTGAATTGTGAGCGCTCAACGGTAATTCGTCATATTGACCTGATTGAAAACTGGCTTGGGGTTGATCTCTTCATCCGACATTCAAAAGGGTATGACCTGACAGAAGCAGGCAGGGATTTCATCGAGTCCATACAATTTGTTGAACAACAGATTTCGACACTCAGGACTCGCCTCACCCTCAAAGAGGCCAGAGTAGATGGCACGCTGGTGATTTCCACATTGGAGCCCTTGATGGGTCTGTTCGCGCCCTCCATCAAACAGTTCATTACAGAAAATCCGCATTGCAGAGTTGATGTTATATCCTCTCCGACGCTCGAGCCTTTGGAGAAGGGGGAAGTTCAGCTTGCCCTTCGCCCCGGTACAAAGCCCGACAATCCGGATTATGTTCCTGTTTCAATTGGCACCCTGGTCTTTGGAATCTTTGGGGCAAAAGATTATGTAATGCGGAAGGGTGTCCCAAAGCGCATTGCCGACCTGAGCGGGTATCAGTTCATAGGCTCGACCAGTTACAACCCGCGGATCCCGTTCTCAAACTGGTTTGAGGAAAACATTTCAGCTGAACAAGTTGCCGCCACATCTTCCGGCGCCTATTCCACACTGGAAATGATCAATGAGGGGATCGGGCTGGGCGCGCTGCCCGACTTTAAACAACATGACGATCTGATCAGGATCCTGCCGAAAACGTTGAACTGGGAAAGCAAATTATGGGCTGTATCCCATGTGAATGTGAATCGAACCCTTAAAGTCCAAAAATTTCTACAATGTCTCAAAAACACCCTGGCGATATGATCTATGCCGCAGTGACCTCACATGCGTGATGCCGACACAATTACTCCCACTCGATCGTCCCCGGCGGCTTTGACGTCACGTCATAGACAACACGGTTGACGCCCTTCACCTCGTTCACGATGCGGGTCGCCACATGCGACAGGAATTCATGGGTAAAGGGATAGCTGTCGGCGGTCATGCCATCGCTCGAGGTCACCGCCCGCAGCGCGCAGACATATTCGTAGGAGCGCGCATCCCCCATCACCCCGACGGTACGGACCGGCAACAGCACGGCAAAGGCCTGCCAGATCTCGTCATAGAGCCCGGCCTTGCGGATGGCATCGAGATAGACAGCATCGGCAGCGCGCAGAATATCCAGCTTCTCAACGGTGATCTCGCCCGGCACGCGGATGGCCAGCCCCGGCCCCGGGAACGGATGCCGTCCGACCAGGCTTTCGGGAAGGCCAAGCTCACGCCCCAGGTCGCGCACCTCGTCCTTGAACAGCTCACGAAGCGGCTCGACAAGGCTGAGCGCCATTTTTTCCGGCAACCCGCCGACATTATGGTGCGACTTGATGGTGACGGCATCACCGCCAGCGGCCGAAATGCTCTCGATGACATCGGGATAGAGTGTGCCCTGCGCCAGAAAGGCCGCGCCCTCGATCCGCTTTGCCTCCTCCTCGAACACCTCGATGAAGCTGGCGCCGATGATCTTGCGCTTTTCTTCCGGATCGGAGACCCCGTCCAGCCGCCCAAGGAACAGCTCCGAGGCGTTTTTGTGGATCAGCGGAATGTTGTAATGCCCGCCGAACAGCGCCACCACCTCTTCCGCCTCACCGGCACGAAGAAGTCCATGATCGACAAACACACAGGTCAGCTGATCGCCGATCGCCTCGTGGATCAGAACCGCCGCAACCGAGGAATCCACGCCGCCCGAAAGCCCGCAGATCACCTTGCCCTCACCCACCTGCGCCCGGATCGCCGCGATGGCGCGGGCCCGGTAGGCGGTCATCGACCAGCTTCCCGAGCAGCCGCAGACACCCAGCGCGAAGCGTGACAGAAGCGCGGCACCATCCTCGGTATGAACCACCTCGGGATGGAACTGCACCCCGTAATAGCGGCGCTCATCATCGGCAACAGCGGCAAAGGGGGCGCCACTGGAGGTGGCGACAACGCGGAAGCCCGGCGGCAATGCCGCAACATGGTCACCATGGCTCATCCAGACGGTGCGAGAGCCACCGACTGGCCACAGCCCGTCAAACAGGTCACAGGCCTCGCTGATATCGAGGGTGGCGCGCCCGAATTCGCGGCTGGTGCCGGGCTCGACCCGCCCGCCAAGCTGCTGGCACATGGTCTGCTGGCCATAGCAGATCCCCAACACCGGAACACCAAGATCAAAAACCTGCTGCGGGGCACGCGGCGTATCCGCCATCGCCACCGAATTCGGCCCACCGGACAGGATGATGCCGCGCGGCGCGGCGGCGGTGATCTTCTGCGGGTCGGTTGTGCAGGGCAGAATTTCGGTATAGACGCCAGCCTCGCGAAGACGACGGGCAATCAGCTGTGTCACCTGCGAGCCGAAGTCGATAATCAGAACCGAATCATTCATGCCGTGTCCTAGTCCCTTATTCCGTCGTCTATCCAGACATTCATGCCAGTATCTCAGCGAAGCCGCGACTGCAGCACCGCCATGAAGAACCCGTCTGTACCATCGCGCCCGGGAAGCAACCGCAGCATGCCCCGATCGGTCGGCGGACAGGCATCATTGCCGATCACATCCTGCCAGATTTCGGAGATCTCGGCGATTTCCAGCTCCGGCGCCTCGGCCAGAAGACGTTCGATCTGTGCCTCACCCTCGCTTCGCAGCAGCGAACAGGTGATATAGACGATCCGCCCGCCCGGCACGACCATGGCCCGCGCCCGGTCAAGAAGCGCCGCCTGCGCCTCATGCGCGCGCGCCAGTGCCGCCGCGTCACACCGCCAGCGGGCATCAACAGCACGCCGCCAGGTGCCCGAACCGGTGCAGGGCGCGTCGATCACAACCCGCTCGAACTTCCCGCGGTAGCGTTTCACGCCCCAGTCTGCCGGAACGGCTACACGCTCGACATTGTGGATGCCGGCACGGCGGATGCGGGCACCGCCCCGCTCAAGCCTTTCCGGATCGGTATCGAGGGCAACGATACGGCCCCGATTTTCCATCATCGCCGCCATCACCAGAGACTTGCCGGCGGCGCCTGCACAGACATCGGCAACCTGCATGCCGGGCCGCGCGTCACACAACAACGCCGCGATCTGCGAGGCTTCATCCTGAATTTCGAACAGGCCATCGCGGAATTCCGGCGTGTCATCGGTCCGCATTCGCTTTGTCATGCGGATCCCCAGCGGCGACAGCTTTGTCGGGTGACAGGTCATGCCCTTGCCGGCAAGCCGGTCCCGAAGCTTGCGGCGGTCCTTGATTTTCAGCGGATTGATCCGGATGTCGGCCCCGGCCTCACCGCGCATCGCCGCCAGCTCGGTCTCGAGCTGATCACCAAGCGCTGCGGATGCGTCATCGACCAGCGCTTCCGGCCATTCCAGACGCACCGGCCGTGGCATGGCCTCATCATCGATCTGCGCCGCGTCAAGCGCCTCCAGAATGCCAGCCTCATCATCGTTCAGCGGCGGCGGCCCATGCTTGTCGCCAGCCCCGAACAGGGTGCGGATGTCCTCACCGGACTGCCCGTCGACAAGATGAAGTGCCGCCAGAACGAGCGTGCGTGGTGATGCCGCGCTGTCGACGCGCTGAAGATGCCATGTCAGCCGCGCGATCGCACGTTGCACTGTCCAGAACAATGCACTGATCGCCTGCCTGTCGCCAGACCCGGCATAGCGGCGGCCCTGCAGCCCACGACGCAGCGCCGCGCCTGCCGGCATGTCTGCCGGGGCTTCGGAAAGGATTTCTATCACAGCGGCGATACGGGCTGCGGGGGTCATGCGCGGAAACGCTCCGGTAAATCAGACACGCGGACGATAGTTCGGTTCTTCTCGGGTGATGGTCACGTCATGAACGTGGCTCTCTGACAGGCCGGCCCCGGTAATCCGCAGAAAGCGGGCATTTGCCTGAAGATCGGCAATGGTGGCGTTGCCTGTATATCCCATCGCGGCGCGCACCCCGCCCATCAGCTGGTGCAGTACATTTTCCGCCGCCCCCTTGTAGGGCACCTGCCCTTCAATGCCTTCGGGAACCAGCTTCAGAGGTTGCGAGACCTCGGCCTGGAAATACCGGTCGGCAGAGCCGCGCGCCATCGCGCCGGTCGACCCCATGCCACGATAGGCCTTGTAGGACCGTCCCTGGTGAAGATAGACCTCGCCCGGTGTCTCGTCGGTGCCGGCCAGAAGCGAGCCGATCATCGCACAATCGCCACCGGCGGCCAGCGCCTTGGCAAGATCACCGGAATATTTGATGCCGCCATCGGCAATCGCCGGCACGCCCTGGGCGTGGCACACTTCGGACGCATCCATGATCGCTGTCAGCTGTGGTACGCCAACCCCGGCCACCATTCGCGTCGTACAGATCGACCCGGGGCCGATCCCGACCTTGACCGCGTCGGCGCCGGCATCAATCAACGATTTTGCCCCGTCCGCCGTGGCAACATTGCCGCCGATGATCTGGGTTTCGTTGGCCATCTTGCGGATTGCGGTGACAGCGCCAAGAACCCCCTGTGAATGGCCATGCGCGGTATCGACAACAACCACATCGACGCCAGCCTCGATCAGCGCCTCGGCCCGCGCCCTGCCTTCATCGCCGGCACCGGTGGCGGCGGCAACAAGCAGCCTGCCGGCATTATCCTTGGCAGCCATCGGATAATTGCGCGCCTTTTCGATGTCCTTCACCGTGATCAGACCGATGCAGCGGGATTTGGAATCAACCACCACAATCTTCTCGATCCGGTGTTCATGGAGAAGCTTCTTGGCGTCCTCCTGGGTGGCGCCCTCGCCGACGGTGATCACTTCGCGGGTCATCAGGTCCCAGACCTTCTGGTTCAGGTCACTGGCAAACCGCACGTCCCGATTGGTCAGGATCCCGACAAGCCGGTGCGGTGCCTTGCCTTCGCCATCAACCACCGGGATGCCGCTGATCTGATGTGTCTTCATCAGTTCCAGCGCCTCGCCAAGGGTGCGCTCCGGTGTGATGGTCAGCGGATTCACCACCATGCCGGATTCAAATTTCTTCACCCGCGCGATTTCGCCAGCCTGTGATTCGATGCTCATATTCTTGTGAATGACGCCGATGCCACCCGCCTGCGCCATGGCAATCGCAAGCCGGTGTTCGGTCACCGTGTCCATCGCCGCCGAGATCAGGGGAATTTTCAATGAGATCGTGCGCGTCAGCCTGGTGGTGACGTCGGTTTCCGACGGCAGCACGGTCGAGTGCGCCGGCTCGAGCAGCACATCGTCAAAAGTGAGGGCTTCGCGAATGTTCATGGGGCGCCTTCCGCATGTCCGGTGGCGGCGCACTATATCCGAGGGACACACGGAATGACAGCCCCTAAATGGGCAATATCAGCGCAGCGGCACGAACCGCATCACCCCTCAGATTGGCGAATAGCCGGTATCAGTGTCCGCCAGGCCGTCAGCCTTGCCGTCAGCCTCGGCGTCGCCCTCGCTCGCAGCTTCGCTGCCGGACCATCCCCCCCGACCATGAAACCCCGTGGCAAGCACGTAGCTTTCCACCGATTCCTGACGGCTTGCCGCCGGCTTTACATGGCGCACCGTGGTGAAATTCGCCTGCATGATGTCCAGAACGCTTTTCTCGGTGCCGCCGCGGAAACATTTCGCGACGAAGAACCCGTCCTCGACAAGCACCTCGATGGCGAAATCCAGCGCCGCCTCCAGAAGCGCGGTGGTGCGAAGATGGTCGGTTGGCCGGTGACCGGTTGTGGCCGCCGCCATGTCACTCATCACGCCATGCGCCCGGCCGCCAACGGCACCGCGAACCTTGTCCAGCATTTCCGGATCGGTCATGTCACCGACAAAGATCTCGACCCCCTCCACCACATCCGTTTCCAGAAGGTCGATCCCGACAAGCACAGCACCGCTGCTGCCAAGCTTGCACCGGTCTGCAACGATCTGCAGCCAGCCTCCGGGGGCGCATCCAAGATCGACAATCGCCATGCCGGGCTTCAGCAGCTCGTACCTGTTGTCGATCTGCTCCAGCTTCAGCGCGGCACGCGAGCGGAACCCGCGTGATTTGGCCTCGGCCACAAACGGGTCATTCAGCTGGCGCGTCAACCAGCGCTGCGAGGACGGCTTGCGACCACGCATCTTTTTTGGCTGGCGGGTGAGGCCGGTATCGTTGCGGTAGCTCCGCCCCGACGGGCCGCGTGTTGTCGCGCCGCCACCCTTGCCACTCTGCCTGCCGCTGTTTCGTCTTGTCATGCTGTTCCCTGACCGCTGGCCCCATCTTGTCCAATGCTGTCGGTCCTTTGCTGTCGGTCCAATGCTATCGGGCCAATGCTATCGGGCCAATGCTATCGGGCCAATGCTATCGGGCCATTCAC
>NTKV01000044.1 GCA_002457745.1 SAR116 cluster bacterium MED-G06
CGACATCAGCATGTCGACGATGCGCGACAGCACCTGATCAAGAACGCCGCCGATTGTCGCCGCAAGAAAGCCAAGGCTGATGCCGATGAAAAAGGCCAGAAGTGTTGTCACAAAAGCAATGCCAACAGTGTTCTGCGCGCCAAAGATCAACCGCGAGAGAATGTCCCGGCCAATCTGGTCGGTGCCGAGGAGATGCGCCGGATTGCCACCCATCTCGGGATTGCCGCCAGGCAGCACGTTGGAATTGGCAAAAATCTCAGACTGGCCGTAAGGCGCGATGACATCGGCAAAGATCGCCACAGTGGCATAGGCAATAATCAACAGAATGCCGAGCGCGGCTGACACCGGCATCGATCGGAACAGTTTTCTGGTGGCACGGGTGCCAACATGCCGGCCGAGTTGCTGGAAGGTAAAGCCGGCCAAGGCCAGAAAGGCGACACCCTGCACCGCCCATCTGAAAAACACGGCTGTCGGGGCGTTGTAGAAGGCGATGCCCTGATACAGGCTGACCAGCAGGAACCCGTAGCCAAGCGCGCCGGATATCGTGAGATCACGGAACTTGGCAATGCCACGTGCGCTTCCAAACAGGCGCAGTCCGAACAGCATGGCCGCGCTGGCGATGATTATGGTGACGAGGTAAAACTGTATTGAGAGCATCGGCATCGATAGGTTCCTATTTTGGATGCCGCAGCCGCGGGTTCGACAGGATTGAAGTCACATCCGCCACCAGATTGAGGAAAATATAGGCAAAGGCGAAGACAAGACAACAGGCTTGCACGACCGGAATGTTCCGCATCTTGACCGAATCAACGAACAGCTGGCCAACACCCGGATAGACGAACACCACCTCAACAACGACGACGCCGGTGATGAGGTAGGCAAGGTTCAGCGCGATCACGTTGATAATCGGCGCCAGCGCGTTCGGCAGCGCGTGCACAATGATAATACGGAAGGGTGAAAGGCCCTTCAGGCGCGCCATCTCTATATAGGGTGACGCCAAAAGATTGATGATCGCGGCGCGTGTCATCCGCATCATATGCGCTGTCACGACGAGGGTTAGTGTGAGCGCTGGCAACATTGTCTTGCCAAGCTTGTCGGCAAAACTCATACCCTCATGAATGTTCGACAGAGATGTGAAAACCGGATTGAGAACAGCCAGAAGCAGGATCAGGATATAGGCGACAAAGAATTCGGGGCTGGAAATCGACATCAGAGTGCTGACATTGGCCACCCGGTCGAAAATCGATTCGCGATACAGCGCCGCTAGCACACCGATCATCAAGGATAGCGGAATGGCGATGGCGGCGGAGACACCGGCGAGGAACAGCGTGTTGCCAAACCGCGGTGCCAGCTGCTCAATGACCGTCTCGTAATTCACCGTCGCCGCACTGCCGCCATATGTCGCAAACAGCACCTGCGAGAAACTGATCCCGAAATCACCCTGCATGGCGGCAAAAAGCCAGTCGAAATAGCGAAGATAAACTGGTCGGTCGAGGCCGAGAGAATCCCGGATGGCCTGAACCGTTTCCGGCGTCGCTGTCTGGCCAAGAATGGCTTGCGCGAAATCCCCGGGAAGCATGTTGACAGCGTAGAAAATGATCACTGACACCATGAAAAGTGTCAGCACGCCAAGCGCCAGTCGCTTTGCGATAATCATCGCCAAATTGCTCATACTACTTCCAGTGTCCAATTGTGGTGGTGCGAAGCGACATCAGCCATTAGGTTTTAGGCTCAACCATCACTGTGCGATCCGGGTGTGATCCTGGCTTGTGGGCACAATGTCGGGAACAAACAAAAGAAAATTGGCGGGGCTTAATAAGGCCCCGCCAATGAAGTCTCTTTAGGCTGACCACCAGCGCTTGCAGCTGCGCAGGTTGTCGAGCTGCCAGAGGTTGCCTGTCTGGCCGTTATGCGCCACGCGGTTGGATTTTGCATCCACGAAGTTGGCGTACATCGGCACGATGGTGGCGCCGTCATCAGAGCAGATTTCCTGCATATCGTGATAGATCTCACGACGACGATCGGTATTGAGCTCTGTCCGCCCCTCGATCAGCAGGCTCTGGAAACGCTCGTTCTCCCAGCCTGTGTCATTCCATGGAACGCCTGACTCATAGGCGGTCGAGAACATCCAGTCCTCGGTCGCACGACCCGACCAGTAGCAGGCACACCAGGGCTTGCGAAGCCAGACATTCGACCAGTAGCCGTCATTCGGCTCCTGCACGATGTTGATGTTGATGCCAGCCGGACCAGCCGTGTTCTGGTATAGCGCGCCGGCATCACCTGCACCGGTGAAGGCAGCTTCGGCGACACTGAGATCGATGGTGACATTTCCGAGTCCGGACTTCTTCATGTAGAAGGCAGCCTTGTCAGGATCATATTCTGTCTGTGGCAGGTCGGAAGCCTGATACTGGTTGGCAGGACCGATTGGATGGTCGTTGGCAACAGCACCATATCCCTGAAGGATCTTGTCGACCATTTCCTGACGGTTACACGCCCACTTCAGGGCACGACGAAAATCAGGGTTGTCGAACGGTGCGTTGCCGACAAGCATCGGGAAGGTGTAGTGCTGGTTGCCAGTCACATCGAGAATATCGACGTTGACGAAGTTTTTCAGCAGCTTCACAGACTTCAGCTCGACCCGGTTGATGGCATCGACCTGGCTGGTCATCAGCGCGTTGAGACGGGTGGAGGCATCACCGATATAAATGCCCTCGACCTCAGCGAAGTAGCCACGGTTGTCGGCATCCCAATGCTCTTCGAATTTCGTGGCAAGCGTACGGACGCCAGGCTCGAAAGACACCACCTTGTAGGGGCCGGTACCGATGCCGTTGGCGATCGCCTCGGCGATTTGGCCTGCCGGGAAGATGCAGATGTGATAGTCAGAAACAAGGTACGGGAAATCCGCACTGCCATTCTTCAGAATAAACTGAACCTGATGGTCGGACAGTTTTTTCATTTCCGCAACGTTGGCGACAATTGGCTTTGCAGCTGAGGATGCGTCTTCTTCGACATGCATGTTCATCGAGGCGATGACATCATCGGCACCGAAAGTTTTGCCATTGTGGAATTTCACACCCTTGCGAAGATCAAAGGTCCAGACCTTGGCATCGGCAGATGCCTCCCAGCTGGTCGCCAATTCGCCGACAAGCTCGCCTTCGGCAGACACTTCGGTCAGGCACTCAAAGACACAGCCATGACCCATGTTGATCATATACGCGTCCGAGTGTGTGCGGCTGTCCCATGTGTCTGAGGTGTTGCCTCCGGTCAGGCCAAGGCGGTATGTGCCGCCATGCTTTGGCGCGGCCAATGCGGGCATGCCCGCAACGGACAATGCACCGGCAGCCGCGGCTGTTTTAAGTGCGGTCCGTCTTGAAATGTTGAAAGTCATTTTTTTGCTCCTCCCGCTATGCCAGATCTTCGGCATTTAACCGGTATTATAGTTGAAACGTGTTATGAAAAATTATTCAGGATTCATCGTGTAATGCAAGCTCTATTGCTGTTGGGCCGCGATTAACCTAGCCAGATGTGATGCTATCCTCGTGCCCATTTTTCCTTTCTTGTGCTGCTGCTATCTTTGACTTGTGTCATGGTTCGGGTTGATCCACACCTCGGCGGTATCGCGCGGCAGCGGCGCCTTTCTGAGGATGGCGTCGCTCAGCTTTTCGGCGATCATCATCGTCGGGCTGTTGGTGTTGCCATTGGTGACGGTCGGCATGATCGATGCATCGGCAACGCGCAGCCCGTCGAGACCGTGAACGCGGCCATGATGGTCGACAACAGCCTTGAGGTCAGTGGCGCCGCCCATCCTGGCGGTGCCGGAAAGATGCCATTGCGTCGTGACCTCTGCGGTCAGGGTTTCATCCAGCTCGTGGCTGCTCCGCACCCGTTCGCCGGGAAAGATTTCAGTGCCGCACAGCTCTGCCATGGCTGGCTGGCGGACGAGTTCACGGACAAGCCCGATGCCCGTTCGCATCACCTCGCGGTCGCGCGGATCATTAAGATAATTCACCTGAATTTTCGGCGGGCTCAACGGGTCGGCATCACGAAGCTGGATGCTGCCACGGCTGTGCGCGCGCATCAGACCCAGATGGATCTGGAAGGCATGCATCTGTAGCGGCTGCCAGGTTTCACCATCGACGGCAAGTGGCGAGATTGTCAGCTGCAAGTCCGGAAATGCCACACCCATGCCGGAACGGATGCAGGCAACGACGTCGAACTGGTTGCTGGCGCAAAGTCCGGTGCCGGTGACAAGCCATTCAATGCCTGCCCGAATCCGCCCCAACAGCCGGGTTTGTGGCCAGATCGATACCGGCTTCCTGCATTCATACTTCATCACATAATCGGGGTGGTCCTGAAGGTTCTGTCCGACGCCCGGAAGGTCGCGAACAAGCTCGATGCCGTGATCGTGAAGATGCGCCGCCGGCCCGATTCCGGACAGCATCAACAGCTGCGGGCTGGCCACCGCGCCGGCGCTGAGAATCACGTCTGACCGCACGGCAGCGTAATGCCATTGACCGCCCCTGACATATTCTATGCCAATGGCGCGGTTGTTGCTGGTCCGGATTTTTGTCGCATTTGCGCCCGTCAGGACATGCAGGTTAGGGCGGCTTCGTATTGGCGCCAGATAGGCGCGCGAGGTGCTCCATCTCCTGCCACGATGCACCGAACGGTCCAGGCGTCCGAACCCCTCCTGAAGATAGCCGTTAATGTCCTCGGTCACCGGATAGCCAGCCTGTTCGCCAGCCCGAACGAAGCTTGAGAAGATCGGATTCTCAACATCCGGGCGTGTCACCTTCAGCGGTCCGTCACCGCCGCGGTAGGCATCGCCGCCGCTGCTGTAACCCTCCATCCTCTTGAAATAGGGCAGAACGTCGGCATAGCTCCAGCCTTCACAGCCAGCCTGCTGCCAGCCGTCGAAATCCAGCGCGTGGCCGCGAATATAGACCATGCCGTTGATCGAGGATGAACCGCCGAGTGTCTTGCCACGATCATGTTTAACGCGGCGGTTGGCGAGCGCCGGTTCGGGCTCGCCCTGGTAGGCCCAGTTATGCTTGCGGCTGTTGAGATTGGTCAGCATCGCTGCGGGAATCGCCAGGGACAGACTTCGATCCTCAGGCCCGGCCTCGAGCAGCAGGACTTTGTTGGACGGGTCCTGCGACAGCCTGTTGGCAAGAATGCATCCCGCCGACCCTGCACCAACAATGATGAAATCATAACTCATTGTAATTGCCCTGCAGTGGATGGCCAACCGATCAGGTCGGCTGAAACAAACTTGTACTCAAGCAAACCTAGGATGTGCGCTCAGGAGACGACCTGAAGCTCATTTTATACAAAAAACTGACCAATTGACAAGAAACTTACCGTTGGTTAGCAAAAAGGGGTATGGCCTTCGTTTGGGCGTACCCTTCGTGTTGGGAGCGTGTGATATGGTGCATCTGCTATCGGATTCTGGCCCGGGCGATATACCCGGCTTTCGTCTGACAGGGCTGCAAAGCTGGATCACCAGGCCAGCCGAAATCGAGAATGGTTTCGCGCGAATCAAACCCTGCCTCTTGATCCGTCTAACCGCCGCCGATGGCACCATTGGCTGGGGCGAGGCCTATGTCCTGCCATGCCGTGAAGCAGCCGTCGCCAGAATCATCCATGAACTGGGACGTGAACTCTCCGCGCTGGCGCGCCCTGACCCCTGGCATTTTCGCGACCTTGCCACGCGCGTATCGCTGCGCCACCACAGCATGGATTTTGCCGCCGCCACGAGCGCGCTCGACATTGCCCTCTGGGACCTGATCGGCAGGCTGGTCGCAAAACCTCTTGTCGAACTTCTTGGCCGGCCGAAATGCCGGGATGCGGCGGTCTATGCCAACATCTGGAGCGAGAGCAACTGGTCGGGCACCGCGCTGGTCGCCCGTGCCGAACATCTTATTGCGGCCGGCTACAGGGCGATCAAGCTTCATCCCATGCTGAACCATAATGCATCGCAGGCTATTGAAGCCGTGCGCCGGGTGCGGGGGGCGATCGGTGCTGACCACAGGCTGATGGTCGATATGGACAGCGAGACCGACACCGGCATTTCCCGCGCCGTGGCAAAGGGCATCCTCCCGGCGGCCCCGTACTGGTTCGAGGAACCCGCCGATGGTGCCGACGTCGCCGTGCTGGCCGAACTTCGACGCGTGGTCGGCATACCCCTTGTGACCGGCGAGAGGCAATCTGGCGTGGCGCATTTCAGGACGGTCCTTGCGCTCGGGGCGGCGGACATTCTCAATCCTGATATCGCCGGTGTCGGGGGGCTGCTCGATATGGTGGAGATATCAGTGCTGGCTGGCCGGCATGGCGTCAGGATGTCACCGCATTGCTGGAACTCGATGACCGTCGCGGCCAGTGCGATGATGCATGTCTGCGCCGCCATTGCGAATGCCGAGATGGCCGAAATCTATCCCGAATATCTCGAACATGGAGAGCTGTATGCCGTGAACGGGTTTACAGTGAAGAATTCGGTGGCGACGCTGAATGGCCGGCCGGGGCTGGGCGTCGAAATCAACGAGGCGGCGCTGTCTGCGCTGTCCATGCAGCATTATAGCAGTGACTTTTCCGCCGCCCATGCCGCCAGCTGAGGCAGCCCTTCCGCCAGTTCCCCTGTCGGGCTGTCTCGTGTCAAGCTGTCCTGTATCAGACCCTAGTGAGGTTTGCCCGCTCCCGGAACGAGCGTGATCCCAGAGCGATGGCTGCCACGTCCCTGACTTTCGTGAGTGCCTCGCGGTGCTTGGCGGTAATCACTTCGTCCGAAGGCAGCAACCTCGAGACGGCGAAGACCATTTCGTCAATGGCTTCATCGCTAGTGATCTGGTCGGGAAGCATGCCTGCCCGGACCCAGATGCCGTCAATCAACTGGCCGAGGATTCGCGCTGTCGGCTCTGTCTCGGAGGCTGGCAGGAAATGCTTCAGCTCATGTTCAAAATTGCTCCGGATCCGCTCATTACAGACGTTCTGGATGCGCTGGCAATGATTGCTGTGCGGCACCTCGGAGATAAGCGACACCCAGGCCTGACAAACACGCGGATTGAAGATTGTTTCGAAGAAGTTGGCGACGATGATCGACCAGAACCGCTCATACGGTGTTTCTGCATAGGCATAGAGTTCGACGACAGAGCGGCTGAGCAAGCTGTTGGAACGGCGGAACACGGCCTCAAGGAGCGTGCTCTTGTCCTTGAAATGATGCAGCACCACCCCTTTCGACACGCCGGCGATGGCGCCGACCTTGTCGAGCGTTGTACCGCGAAGGCCGTAAAGAATCACCGCCTCAAAGGCGGCACGCGACAATTCGGACCGCCGGATATCGCTTACAGAACTGGCTTTCATGGGTTTGGCGGCTCCACCAAATTGCGTGTACAATGCGCGGCAGGACGGTCAGGAATGCTCGGCAGGCGGCAGAAGATAAGCCCGTGGAAGGCGCTTTTCCGGAATAACTTTCGTTGAATCGAAAAAATGACCAATAGTAATTTGCTTAGTACAAAAAACTGGTGGATGAAAACAGTAACGGACTTTTGAAAATTTTTTCGCCAGCTCCCGCGCTCCGAAAAACAGGACCCACTAACTTTTTAGAAGTTCGTGACTGGCCAGAATTATCTGCCTGGTCAGGATCTTATACAGAACATGATAAAACTGGAGGCGCTGTCGGCGCCACCGCCGTCGCGGCGTTAAATTCGGCATTGGGAGATAATTCATGGACGGGACATTGCAAATCAATTCTGACGCAGACATCCTTGCGCCACAGGACTGGAGCTTTCCGGTCCCGATCGTCTATGGCCCCGGGCGGCTTGCCGAGATCGGGCGGCGCTGCGTCGCGATGGGACTTCGCAACCCGCTGATTGTCACTGACAACGGCAGCCGTGATCTGCCTTTCATCGACCGGCTGGGGCGGGTGCTGGCTGAGGCCGGGCTTGTCAGCGCCGTGTTCTCCGGCATCTCGCCAAATCCGCGCGATACCGAGGTTGCCTCCGGCAAGGCTGCCTTTCTTGAAGGCCGGCACGATGCGGTCATTGCCATCGGCGGTGGCAGTGCCATGGATGGCGGCAAGGCTGTCTGTCTGACAGCCCGCAACGAGATCGACCTCTGGGATTTCGAATGGGAGGAGCCGCCAGCGGTGATCGGCCCGGACGAGGCTTTCCCCCCGCTGATCACCATTCCCACAACTGCTGGTACCGGCGCCGAGACCGAAAGCACGGCAATGATCACCGATACCGTCAAGGGCATGAAATTCTGCATTTGTCATCCCGGGTTGAAGCCGGCGCTGGCGCTTCTGGATCCTGAGCTGACGATCGGCCTGCCTTCGTCTTTGACCGCATGGACCGGCGCGGATGCCATGACCCATGCCATCGAGGCCTATCTGGTGCCGGGGTTTCATCCTCTGTGTGACGCTGTGGCGCTCGAGGGGCTGGCGCTGATCGCCCGATGGCTGCCGGTTGCGGTGCGCGAGCCGGACAATATGGTGGCGCGTGGTGGTATGCTGGTGGGCTCCTGCCTGGCCGGGATTGCCTTTATCAAGGGGCTTGGGCTTGTCCATGCCATTTCGCATATGGTCGGCGCCGAATATGATACGCAGCACGGGCTGACCAACGCCATCGTGCTGCCGGTGGTGCTGCGCTACAATCTTCCCGGCGAGGAGGCCAAGGTGGTGCGGATGGCACAGGCGATGGGCCTGGCCGAGATGACGCCGCAGGGGTTCATTGCCGAGATCGAGCGCCGTCTCGACGCGATCGACATTCCGACGTCCCTTTCACAAATCGGTGTGCCGCTTGACTGCGCCGAGCGGATTTCGCACAAGGCTCTTCTGGACAGTGCCGCGGCGACAAATCCGAAAGCCGCGGATGCACAGGCTGTCAGAACGCTGATCGAGACCGCCATCACCGCGGCCCGGTGAACCGGAACAGGCCGATGGCTGAAAGGACCGACATCATGGACAAGCTGCAGAAATTCTACATCAATGGCGCCTGGGTTGATCCGCTGTCCAGCGACAGCATGCCGGTTATGAATCCGGCGACAGGGGCGCGGCTTGGCACGGTTGCGCTTGGCAATGCTGCAGATGTCGACCGCGCCGTTGCCGCGGCAAGCGCCGCCTTCGAGAGCTTTTCGCAGACATCCAAGGAAGAACGTCTGGCGCTGCTGCGGCGGATCAAGGCGCTGAGCGAGGCGCGACTTGAGGATATGGCGCAGGCGATGCGCGAGGAGATGGGCGCGCCGATCACCATGGCGCGCGAGCTGCAGGCCGATGCTGCCATCGGCCATCTTCAGGGGTTCATCGACGCTCTGGAAGGTCTGGAAGCGCGTGAGAGGCTGGAGACCGGCGATATTCTGGTGCGTGAGCCGATCGGTGTCTGCGGTCTGATCACGCCCTGGAACTGGCCGATCAACCAGATCGTGCTGAAGGTGCTTCCGGCGATTGCCGCAGGCTGCACATGCGTGCTGAAGCCAAGCGAGCACACGCCCGTCTCGGCGCTTGTCTATGCCGATCTGCTGCATGACGCCGGGGTGCCGGCCGGCGTGTTCAACCTGGTGCATGGCGAGGGGCCGGTGGTCGGCTCGGCGTTGTCATGTCATCCTGACGTCCAGATGATGTCCTTCACCGGTTCGATCCGCGCCGGCAAGGCGGTCACGCAGGACTCTGCCGAGACCATCAAACGCGTGACGCTGGAGCTTGGTGGCAAATCGCCGAATCTGGTCTTTGCCGATTGCGATCTTGAAGAACGGGTTCGGGGATCGGTTCGGGACTGCATGCTGAATACCGGGCAATCCTGTGATGCGCCGACACGGCTTCTTGTCGAGCGGAGCTGCTATGACGAGGTTCTGGAAATTGCCCGCCAGGCGGCAGTGGACACGGCTGTTGGTGATCCGGCTCAGGAAGGCGATCATCTCGGGCCGCTGTTCGACAAGATCCAGTATGACCGGGTGCAGACGATGATCGAGGTCGGCATCGAAGAGGGCGCGCGGCTTCTGGCCGGTGGCCCGGGCAAGCCAGAGGGATTCGAGGCGGGCTGGTATGTGAAGCCGACCATCTTTGCCGATGTCCGGAATGACATGCGGATCGCGCGCGAGGAGATTTTCGGACCGGTCCTTGCCATCACGCCGTTCGACAGCGAGGACGAGGCCATCGCCATCGCCAATGACACCCCGTATGGGCTGGCCGCCTATGTGCAGACAGGTGATTCCGCGCGTGCCGAGCGGGTGGCGTCACGGCTGCGTGCTGGTGCGGTCCATATCAATGGTGCCGCGGTTGAGTACGGCACCCCGTTTGGCGGCTACAAACAATCCGGCAACGGCCGCGAGGGTGGCCTCATGGGGCTTGAGGATTATCTCGAGACGAAATCGCTGCACGGCATATTCTAGGGGATTGTGGTGACGCGCTGCCCGAACTGAGGGGCCGGATCAATGGGCCAAGCAGGCAGTCTAAAGCCGGGCTGGCTTTGTCCAGCTGGCAAGAACCCTGTCGCGGCGCAGCAATTCCTTGGTGTCGCGGCGGACCCCGATCCAGCGAAGATGAATGGAATTGCGGACGATCTCCTCGTCCAGTGATTTCAGCTCGTCGGCGATGGGCGCCCATTCATAGACAGCGTCAGAGCTGCGCTGGAAGGCTGCCGGGCCGGACGCGATATCGGACCAGCCGGCAAAGGCGGCGCGGCGCTTGCCTTCCGCCATCATGTCGAGGAACACCTGCGGCGCGACATCATCCTGACGATAGTTTGTCAAAACCTCCTCGATGATGCCGCCAGCAAAGATTTCGGCTTCGGCGCTGTCGAGATCTCCGGCAACCTGGAACTGCGCTGCAGCGAAAAGGGCCATGTCGGCGACAGCGGCACCGAAAATATGCCACCGCGCGATGCGCAGTGATGTCAGAAAATCCTCGTTCTCGAACATCTTCGGATACTGCGTTCCGGCGCGTGCCTTGACGTAGGTATAGAGTGTGACCTGTGACACGAATGCGGCATTTTTCTCTGTATAGTCAATAAGCTGATCATAGGTTTCGATGTCGGGCTGGCGCAGCAGGCCGAGGGTTCGCAGAAGGGGCTTTATTGACTCTGGGAGTTTCATTTTTGCCGAAAAAACAAAAGTGGTTGTCATTTTGTCGCTCCTGAGTACCATCATCGGTTAACGAAGTCGCGGCAAAAAACAAACCAACCGTCGCGGCTTCAGGGGAGGTTTCGGGACCGTTTTTCCTCAATATGTCCCGGGGCTAAGGTGCTGCCCGCCGCAAGGCGGGGGGCTTCAACAGGAGGAATTTCCATGTCAAACGAAGCAGCTGGTTCGTCCAGCCATTGGGAGAAGTCCAAAAGCTTGCTGTATATCACGCTTGCGATCTGGGCCATCTTCTCTTTCGTCGTGCACTGGTTCGGTGATGCCTTGAATGGTGAGGCGGGGTCATTCCCGCTTGGCTATTACATGGCCGGCCAGGGTTCACAAATCGCCTTCGTCATTCTTGTCTTCTGGTTCGTAACACGCCAGAACAAGCTCGATGACGAACATGGTGTTTCTGAGGAATAGGAGAAATCACCATGATGAAACTCGAAGGCGGATTCATTCAGAATCTCGGACGGGTCTACGGAATCTATACACTTGGTTTCCTGGGCTTCGTCATTCTCATGGCCATTCTCGAGCAAGCCGGTGTCAGCTCTGACGCGATCGGCTGGATGTTCGTTGGCTTTACCATTCTCATCTATGCCCTGATCGGTGTTCTCTCGCGGACGATGCAGTCCAGTGAGTATTATGTCGCCGGGCGGCAGGTGCCAGCCGTGTTCAACGGGATGGCGACAGCGGCTGACTGGATGTCGGGCGCTTCGTTCATCGCGATGGCAGGTGGCATCTATCTTGGCGGCTATCCGTATATGGCGTTCCTTGTCGGCTGGACCGGCGGTTATGTCCTTGTGGCCAGCCTGATTGCGCCTTATCTGCGCAAGTTCGGCTGTTACACGGTGCCTGACTTTATCGGAACCCGCTATGGCGGAAACCTTGCACGTCTGTGTGCGGTGATCATCCTTGTGGTCGCCTCCTTCACCTATGTGACGGCACAGATCACCGGTACGGGCATTGTCGCCTCGCGCGCGCTTGCCATTCCGTTCGAGGTTGGCGTCTGGATCGGCCTTGCCGGCATCCTGTTCTGCTCGATGCTTGGCGGTATGAAGGCCGTGACCTGGACACAGGTGGCGCAGTACATTGTGCTGATCATCGCCTATCTGTTGCCGGTGTTCTGGATGTCGAATTCGCTGGATTACGGTCTTATTCCGCAATTCGCGCAGTTCGACGCCGTGCTCCGCGTTCAGGAGCTGGAAGCCCTGCATCAGGTTGGCATTCTGAAGCCGACAGCCGCGGCAGCCGCCGAGGCTGGTGGTCTGAAGTCCCTGTCAGTCGGAATCAACGATGCCAGCGACACGCTGATGGCCAAGTGGAAGTTCTTCACTCTGGTTCTCTGTATGATGCTGGGTACCGCGTCTCTGCCGCACGTGCTGATGCGCTACTTCACCACGCCGTCCGTGAAGGCTGCCCGTCAGTCTGTAGGCTGGTCGCTGGTGTTCATCTTCCTGCTGTATTTCACGGCTCCGGCTCTGGCGACCTTCACCAAGCTTTCGATCCTCGACCCGAACCTGGCGACAGGCATCATCGGCAAGTCCGTTGCTGATGCCACCGCTCTGGACTGGGTGCAGAAGTGGTCGAATGTCGGCTTTGTGAAGATCATTGACGGCAATGGTGATGGCATCCTGCAGATCAACGAGTTCTTCATGAAGGGCGACATTGTGGTTCTGGCAACGCCGGAAATCGCAGGTCTTCCTTATGTAATCTCTGGCCTGGTGGCCGCTGGTGGCCTTGCGGCTGCCATGTCGACCGCTGACGGTCTGCTGCTCGCCATCGCGAACGCCCTGTCGCATGACCTGTACTACAAGATCATCGATCCGAAGGCGGATTCCAAGACACGTCTTGTCGTGGCGCGGATTCTGCTGCTGGTTGTCGGTGCGGCGGCCGCCTATGTGGCGTCGGCCAAGTTGACCGGGATTCTCGGTGCCGTGGCGTGGGCATTCTGCTTCGCCAACTCCGGCCTGTTCTTCCCGCTGGTGCTTGGTGTCTGGTGGAAGCGGGCAAACCGTGCAGGTGCCGTTGCCGGTATGGTTGGCGGCTTTGCTTCGGGTGCCTGGTATCTGTACATGGTGCAGTTCGCCGGCATGACCCCGTGGCTTGGCCTTGACGGTCTGCGCTTCGGCATGATCGGCATGCCGATCAGCCTGGTGCTGATGGTTGTCGTCTCGCTGATGACCGAAGAGCCGGATGAGGAGACCCAGAAAATGGTCGACGCCATCCGCGTTCCGAAGGGTGAGACTGTCACCAACGCCTAACGGTGCATGACCGATAATTTTACGGAGCAGGGAGCCTTTCCTGCTCCGTTTTATTTATGCAGAATAATGATGTGAAGATCTCGGGGGGAGACAGTAACAATGACAGCTGAGATTCCGGTTGCCATCCTGATCCTGGACTATGTCATGGGTCTGGCGATGTGGACGCTGATCGGCAGGTTTGGCATGAGCATTTTCGTGTCGGAAAATTCGGACTTCTTCTTCATGAAGGCGTTTGTGCGAATGACCGATCCGATGATCAGATTCATGAACCGGGCGACCCCGTCCTTTCTCGTCGACAAGATGCGGCCGCTTTATGTCGCCTGGTTCATCTATATGATCCGCTTCTACATCATGCCGCTTGTGCTTGGCTACAGCCTGATGGGCGTTCTGTCCTTCCCGCTGGAATCCGAGATTGCCCTTGTGATCTACGATATCGGCCAGCTGTTCCGCTAGGCAGGAGAGAGCCATGACCCTTGTCGCGGTTGATGTTGGCGGCACCAATGTGCGGTTTGGCGTCGCTGGTGAGGGGGGCCTGTCTTCAGTCCGCAGCATGCTGTGCGGTGATTTTCCGTCGCTGCAGGCGGCGCTGGCGTCCTATCTCGACGAAGCCGGCATCACCGCCAGCGCTGCCAGCATCGCGGTGGCGGGGCCGGTTCAGGACGCGTATGTCGATGTCACCAACAATCACTGGCGTTTCGACAAAGCCGATCTTCTGGCGGCGACCGGGCTCGACCGGCTGCTGGTGATCAACGACTTCACCGCGCAGGCGCTGGCCCAGACCGATCCGTCGGCGCATGGCAACCTGACACTTCTTGAGGGTGCCGGCCCGGCGGATGCGCCGTTGCTGGTGATCGGCCCCGGCACCGGTCTTGGTGTTTCGGCGCTGATCCCGGCGGATGACGGGTATATCCCGCTCCAGGGTGAGGGTGGGCATGTCGGATTTGCGCCGCAGGACGACGCTGAAATTCAGCTTCTACGGGCGCTGAGTGCCGAGGTCGGGCATGTCTCGGCGGAGCATTTTGTCAGTGGCGGGGGTCTGGAGAGGATCTACCGGCTGCAGACAGCTGGCCATCACCTGAGCGCGCCGGAAATCGGTGCCGCCGCTGTGGCCGGTGACGGGCCGGAACAACTGGCTGTGATGACGATGCTTGGCATTCTGGGAACGGTGATCGCTGACGCGACGCTGACCATGGGATGCTGGCGCGGGGTGGTGATTGCCGGTGGCGTTGTGGCCCATCTTCGTGAACTGGTGCCAGACAGTCCGTTCGCGGCACGCTTCCGGCATGACGGCATGATGGGGCGGCTTCTGGCCGAGGTGCCGGTCTATCTGTCGCTTGACCCGCATGCCGGGCTTCGCGGTGCAGCAGAGGCGATGAGGACCCCCGCACTTCGCCATATGGTCATCACGGCCTGACGTGATCCTGTTTTGATCAGGCGGGGCTGGTCCGCCCGGCGCTGACGACAAAGCGGGGCAACATAAGACTGGTCAGACCCAGAGCAAATGCCATTCCGGCAATCGCCAGGATGGTGGCATCAAGTCCCAAGAAATGGGCCAGCACCCCGAACATCGCCGGTCCGCTGATCAGCCCGAAATAGGCGAAACCGACAATCACCGAAATTTCGCGAAGCGGCTGGTCTCCGGCGGCGCGACCGGCTTCCGACACAATCATCGGAAAGGCGTTGCCAAGGGCAAGGCCGACAAAGACATAGGCACTGACAAGAAGGGCCGCGTTGCCAGTTGTGACCGCGCTTGTCAGAAGGATGCCGGCAATGACCAGAGGCACCGCCAGAAGAAGGTGTGGCGCAATGATTGATGCCAGCCTGTCACCAAAGAACCGCGAAATGGTCATCGCCACGCTGAACAGAAGAACGGCGTGGCCAGCTTCATCGAAGGGAAGCTGCATCGACCGGTGCAGATGAAGCGCCGACCAGTCCAGAACGCCGCCTTCGACAAGGGCTGCCAGGGTGATCGATGCGCCAAGAAACAGAATGACGGCAAGCGGCAGCCTGATCGGCCTGTCTTTTGCCGGGCGGTCCACATCCCCGTCTGCTGCGTTGTCTGGTGCGTTGTCTGCTGCGCTGTCGAGCCAGTGGCTCGCCAGCAGGATATAGGCGCCATAGGCCGCCGCGCACAGCAGGATGGCTGCGACCGGGTCCCGCTCCATCGACAACATCAGGGTGATTAGCCCGGCCCCTGAAAGCATGCCAAGGGAGAACAGCGCATGAAATCCCGACATGCTGCGCTTGCCGGTCGCCTGTTCCCACTGTGATGACTGGCCGTTCAACCCGGCATCGACCAGACCGGCGGCAAACCCGATGACCACGCCAAACAGGAAAAACAGTGGTAGTGATCCGGTTATCAGACAGATCGCGAAACCGGCCCCATAGACCGGGCCGGCAAAGCGGATCATCCTGCCGGAATCCTGAAAGGCCGGAAATTTTGTGACCAGAAAGACCGCGCCGCACAGGCTGAGCCCGATGCACAGCAGGAAGGCAGAGATCATCAACTCGCTCAGACCGAGAGCGGCACTGCGGAGCGGGACCATCACGCCCCACATTCCCATAAACAGGCCGAGGCCAAAAAACCCGATGGAGATCGAGCTGCGGACCTTGGTCAGTGCCGTCTCCGGGCCCACCATCTCGTCGGCTAGAGTGCCGCCGCTGCGCGGGCGCGGGCGGTAATGTCGTCAAAGGCACCGGCGGCGATGGCGGTCTGGGATGCCACCCAGCTTCCGCCAACGCAGGCAATGTTGGAAAGCGCCAGCCAGTCGGGCGCACTGTCCTGAGTGATCCCGCCGGTCGGGCAGAAAATGATGCCGGGAAGCGGGCTTGCCAGCGCCTTGATAAAGCTGATCCCGCCAGCGGCGTTGGCCGGGAAGAATTTCATCGCGGAAAACCCGGCATCCTGCAGCTCCATCATTTCAGATACGGTGGCGGCACCGGGAAGAAGCGGCAGACCGGCATCGGCGCACCCGTTGATCACGCTGGCGGTGGTGCCTGGTGATACGGCGAAGGCCGCGCCAGCATCGCGGGCCTGCTTTGCCAGCGCGGCGTTGTTCACGGTGCCAGCCCCGACAGTGATGTCAGGGCAGTCCGTGGCCACAAGGCGGACAGCCTCCAGCGCTGCTGGTGTGCGAAGCGTGATCTCGATCGTCCGGATGCCGCCAGCAAGAAGG
>NTKV01000045.1 GCA_002457745.1 SAR116 cluster bacterium MED-G06
AGATGACCGGGCGGATGGCACGGCATCGCCAGAGACAGCCCCGGCAGAGACAGCCCCGGCTGAGGCACCGACGGCAGAGACAGCGCCAGCAGTTGACGATGCAATTGACGATGCAGCAGCCGCGGAGGCTCCGAAGAAACGCACGCGCAAGAAGGCGGCGAAGACGGCCGCCCCGGAAGCCGCGGGCGAGGACGCCAGCGAAAGCGCAGAGAGCGACGAGGCGCCAGCGAAGAAGACCCGCAAGAAAGCGGCGAAATCGGCTGGCACCACCAAGAAGAAAGCGGCGAAGAAGGCGGCGAAGGCGAAAGCTGCACCAAAGGCCAAGGCAGCACCGAAGGGCAAAGCCGCATCCGCCGATGATCAGGCCGCCCAGACCGGTGATGGTGCCGGTGATGGTGCCGGCGATGGTGCCGGAAATGACGAGGGTGGCGAGGCACGCACACCGATCAGCTCGGCGCCGCAGGACGTGATCGAGGTCGGGCAGTCGGACCCGGGCAAGCGCCGGACCGGCTGGTGGAACCGCGGGTAACGCCGCGCTCTAGAGGGTTTTCAAATATCCTGGAAGCCAGTCGCCAATCCGGCGGCTGGCTTCTTTCATGTCAGCCGTACTTCCGGCAAAGGACAGCCGCATGTGGCGCATCCCCTGCTCCTGGTCGAAATCGACTCCCGGTGTACAGGCAACACCCGCCTCGCGCAGCATGGCATCGGCAAGAGTTACGGAATCCGGCGTGCCGGCAAGGCCGCTAATATCGGCATAGAGATAGAACGCGCCGTCACATGGCGCTGACTCGCCAAGGAATTCCGCAGGAAGTCCCCGCATCAGGATATCGCGGTTCTCGCGATATCTGTCGACATGCTGTTGCAGGGCCGGGTAATCGTCAAAGGCCGCCATCGCGCCGGCCTGCATCGGCCGCGGAGAGCCGATATAGAGGTTCTGCGCCAGGCGTTCCACCGGTTCGAGCAGTTCGTCCGGGAAGATCGCCCAGCCAACCCGCCAGCCTGTCATGCAGAAGAATTTCGAGAAGGAGTTGACCACGATCACACTGTCGCTGAATGCCAGTGCGGTGGCAGGTTTCGAGGTAAAGGTCAGCCCGTGATAGATCTCGTCCATGATAAGCCTGACACCGTTCAGATGGCACCATTGGCAGATGTCACGCACCTCGTCATCCGTCATCACCACGCCTGTCGGGTTCGCCGGACTGGCCAGCAACATGCCGTCGGGAAGCTTGCCCGAGGCTTTCAGTGCTTCCAGATCCGGCACCCATCCCTGAGCGGCGCGCGCCGGCATCAGAACCGGTTCCAGCCCCATCGCCAGCATCAGATTGCGATAAGCCGGATAGCCCGGCGTCGGCAGGGCAATCCTGTCACCACGGTCAAAAGCGGCCAGAAAGGACAGCGCAAACCCAAGTGAAGATCCCGGTGTGATCGCGATCTTCGCAGGGTCCACCTTCTGCCCGTACCAGTCAGCGTAATGTGCCGCAATCCGCTCACGAAGCGGCCATTCGCCGAAGGCCACCGAATAGCCATGCGTCGACACAGTGGACAGGGCGCTGGTCAGCGCCCGGTTCACGGCATCCGGCGGCGGTGTAGAGGGCTGGCCGACCTCGAGATGGATCACTTCCGCTCCGGCGGCCTCAAGCTCTTTCGTCGCGTTCATCACCGCCATGGCGAGGAATGCCGGAACTTTATTCGTGCTTGTTGTCTTTAACGCCATGGCTGGCTACACCTTCGGGCTGGCTTCACGCGGTCACTTGCTTCACGCGAGCGTGATACCAGATAAGCCGTCCGAGTGCCACATATGTGCCATTATAGTGCGGCTTACTTGTCTCTCCTGATCGGAGCTCACCCATGCCTGGACTGTTCATCGCCATACATGACGCGCCGGTACGCGCCCTGATGCACACCCTGATGCACACCCTGACGCACACCCTGATGCGCGTCCTGATGCGCGCCGCCAGAGTGCTGTTCCTTGCCGTGATGATCGTGGTGACCGGCACGACCGTCGGCAGCGCCGGCATGATCCGTGACAGCGAGATCGAAGCCGGCCTCGAGACGCTGATCGCGCCGATGGTTACGGCTGCCGGTTTTGCGCCGGGCGAGATTGCCGTGCGGGTTGTCCTCGACCCCGACTACAACGCCTTTGTCGCCGGCAAGAGGGTGATCTATGTACATTCCGGCCTGCTGGCCAAGGCCGGGGATGTCCGTGAATATCTGGGGGTCATGGCGCATGAGCTTGGTCACCTGAAGGAAGGGCATGTGCAGCGCCTTGATGACGCGCTGCAACAGGCCAATTCCACGGCCACGGCGGCCACGCTTGTGGCCATTGCGCTTGCCGCCGGCGCCGGCAGCGGCGATGCCGCGGCGGGTGTGCTGATCGGCGGCAACGACACAGCGGTTCGCGGATTCCTTGCCTCGCGCCGCCGCAATGAGGCCGTTGCCGACGAGATCGGCATCGAGCTGCTCGAGGCGACCGGCACCTCCGCTGTCGGGCTGCGTGACCTGATGGCACGGATGGCACGCCAGCGCAGCATTCCGGAAAGCCGGAAAGCCACCTACTATTCCACCCACCCGGGGGCCAATGAACGTCTTCGCACGCTTCAGGATCACGTCAACCGTTCGCCACATAGCGAGACCGAGGCGCATCCGCATGCTGTTGAGATATACCAGCGTCTGACCGCCAAGCTGCAGGCCTGGACCGAGGCCCCGCAGCGCATTCTGGCACGCGCCGACAAACTGGCACCAGACGCAACCATGGCCAGCTATATGATGGCCATCAGCGAATTTCGCCGCGGCGACCTGACTGCGGCGCTGGTGCATATGGACGCGCTGGTTGCGCAATTCCCCGAGGACACCTTCTTTCATGAATTTCGCGGCGACATTCTGTTCGCCCTCGCCCGCACCGAGGAGGCTGCAAGCGCCTATGAAGCCGCGCTGAAGCACCTGCCACAAAGCATGCTGATCAAGCTCAGCCTCGGGCGCGCGCTGATCGCCGGGGGCTCAGATGCCGAACTGACCCGCGCCACACAGGTTCTTCGCGAAGCCCGCGACAGCGAGCCGAACTGGGCCTTTCTGCACCGCCAGTACGGGATCGCTCTTGGCAGGCTTGGACAGATTTCCGGGGCCGATCTCGCGCTTGCCGACGAGGCCATCCTTCTTGGCGACAGGCAGCGCGCCGCGCAGCTTGCCAAGCGTGTTCTGGCGCGTGAAGAGGTGAGTCAGGTCGTGCAAAGCCGCGCCAGCGATATCCTGTTCCGCTATGGCCGTGACGCCGAATGAGCCGATGGCCATACGGTTGTCGCTAGGCAAAGTCTGCGGTGGTTGTTATACCTTGCCGCTATTGATCCCGAGGGAGCACCCGCACCATGTTTCGCCCTATTGCCATGTTTGCCGCCCAGCTTGTCGCCGCGCTGATCCTTGTCACCTCCATGCAGCTTCCGGCAGCTGCCGACATCTCCGATGGCGACCGCGCTGCCTTCAACAAGATGATCGAGGACTATATCCGCGCCAATCCGGACGTTGTGCGCGAAGCGCTGATCAGCCTTGCCGAGCGTGAGGACAGTGAACGGCGCAAGCAGGCGATGGTGATCCTGCGCGACGACATCGGCGACCCGGTGCTTGGCAACCCCGAGGGAAGCTTCGTTGTCTATGAATTCAGCGATTACAACTGTGGCTATTGCAAACGGGTGTTCCAGCCTCTGATGGAGCTGGTCAAGGAAGACCCCGACATCCGGCTTGTGGTGAAGGAATTTCCGATCCTCAGCCAGTCATCCGTGCTGGCCGCACAGGCGGGTATCGCGGCCCACTCCCAGGGCGTTTTTCCGGATTTCCACATTGCGATGATGACAGCGCGTGGCGCGATCACGATGGAGAGCATTCTGGATGCAGCCGAGGCGGCAGGCGCCGATCTCGACAGGCTGCAGGCCGATATGAACAGTCCTGAGGTGGCGTTGGTGATCGAACGCACCCGTGCCGCCGCACAGCAGCTCGAGATTACCGGCACCCCCGGTCTGGTGATCGGCTCACAGGTCATTCCCGGCGCCATCAGCATCGAGCAGATGCGCGAGATCATCGCTGCAGAACGCGCCGCCAACAGCTAGACAGCAAGCCAGCCGGCACGGAATTGAAAGCCATATGCGAAGAATGATAGAGTAGCCCCCATGGCGGAAAAGCTGAACATCCTGGCAATCAACGGGCCGAACCTGAACATGCTTGGCACCCGTGAGCCGGACATCTATGGCGCTGACACGCTGGCCGACATGGAAGCGCGCTGCCGCGCCATCTGTGACACCGACGGCGTCGTGCTTGACTGGATACAGAGCAATGGCGAAGCGGAGATCGTGACAGCCATCCATCAGGCCATTGGAAACGCCGACTGGATTGTCATCAATGCTGCCGGCCTGACACACACATCCGTTGCCGTTCGTGACGCGCTGGCCCTGTTTCCCGGCCGCAAGATCGAAGTGCATCTGTCAAATATTCACAAGCGCGAATCCTTCCGCCATCACTCGATGATCTCGGCGGTTGTCGATGGTGTCGTGCTGGGATTTGGAGCCATGTCCTATGTCATGGCGATCAGGGGAATTCTGGAAATCGCGAAGGAGTCCGGGTAAATGGCGAAAGCTCCAAACAAGGACGGCGTGGACAACACCGCGCTGGTCAGGGCACTGGCAGACATTCTTGATGATGCCGGGCTCGCCGAGCTCGAATATGAAACCACTGATCTGTCGGTCAGGCTGTCGCGGGTGACCGGCGCCGCAGCACCGGTGGCCGCTGTGGCAGCCCCGGTCGCAGCTGCTGCCCCGGCAGGATCCCCGGCAGGGTCGGCGGCAGCAGCTGCCTCTTCCGCGCCGGCAGACGCTGCTTCGCATCCTGGCGCTGTGACATCGCCGATGGTTGGCACCGCCTATGTTGCGCCAGAACCGGACGCCCCCTCCTTCATCGAGGTTGGCGACACCGTGAAAAAGGGCCAGACCATTCTGATCGTCGAGGCGATGAAGGTGATGAACCCGATCACAGCACCAGCCGACGGCACCGTGAAACAGATCATGGTGACAAACGGGCAACCTGTGGAATTCGGCGAAGTTCTGGTCGTCATCGAGTGATGTTCAAGAAAATCCTCATAGCCAATCGAGGCGATGTCGCGCTGCGGGTTCTTCGGGCATGCCGCGAGTTGAATATCCCCAACGTCGTCGTGCATTCGACAGCGGATGCTGATTCCATGCCGGTTCGTCTTGCCGATGAATCGGTCTGTATCGGCCCGCCACCCAGCAGCGAATCCTATCTGAATGTGGCCTCGATCATCACCGCCGCCGGCATCACCGGGGCGGACGCTGTGCATCCGGGGGTCGGCTTTCTTGCCGAGAATGCCGATTTTGCCGAGATCGTCGCCGCACATGGCCTGACCTTTATCGGTCCGGAACCGCGTCATATCCGGTCCATGGGCGACAAGGTCGAGGCGAAGATCACCGCAGCCGAGGCCGGGCTGCCGCTGGTGCCGGGATCGCCCGGGGCGGTCCACACACTGGAAGAGGCCAAGCGGATCGGTGCCGATGTCGGGTATCCATTGCTGGTGAAAGCGGCTTCGGGAGGCGGTGGACGCGGGATGAAGGTGGCGGACACCGCCGATGACCTCGCCGAGGCATTCAGTTCCGCCCGCTCCGAAGCCAAGGCAGCCTTCGGCGATGACACCGTTTATCTGGAACGCTATCTAGGCCAGCCGCGCCATATCGAGGTTCAGGTCATCGCAGACAGCCACGGCAATGTTGTGCATCTTGGCGAGCGTGAATGCTCCATTCAGCGACGCCACCAGAAATTGTTCGAAGAAGCGCCCTCACCTGTTCTGACAGCCGAGCAGCGCGCTGACATCGGAGGCATCGCCGCCGAAGCAACACGCCGCATGGGCTATCTTGGCGTCGGCACGATGGAGTTCCTTTACGAGAATGGCGAATTCTTCTTTATCGAGATGAACACCCGTCTTCAGGTGGAACACCCGATTACCGAAGCCGTTACCGGCGTCGATCTGGTCCGTGAGCAGATTCGCATCGCGGCCGGCATGGAACTGTCCTTCCGTCAGGAAGACGTGACCTTCACCGGCCATGCCATCGAATGCCGGATCAACGCCGAACATCCGGAAACCTTCATGCCGACACCGGGCAGAATTTCCGCTTTCCATGCCGCTGGTGGCCCCGGTGTGCGGGTCGATTCATGCCTGTATTCCGGTTATTCGGTGCCCCCCTATTACGACAGCCTGATTGCCAAGCTGATCGTGTATGGCGATGACCGGGCACATTGCCTGGCACGGTTGAAGGGGGCCCTCCAGGAGTTCATTGTCGAGCCGATCCCGACAACGCTGGCCCTTCACGAGCGTCTTGTCGATGCGCCGGCAGTGATCGACGGCAGCTACAATATCCGCTGGCTTGAAGAGCATTTCCTGAGCAAGGACGACTAGTGCCACCAGCCGACGCATCGCGGGAGACAGGATGGCGGACCGTTTCGCATTCTCTCCGGAAACGCTGATCAAAGCCTATTCGCTTGGCGTTTTCCCCATGGCCGACAGCGCCGACAGTCACGAGATCAAATTCTACGATCCCGAAGTGCGGGCGCTGATTCCGCTTGCCTGGCGTGAGGGCGCACGCCACGAATTCCACATTCCGAGACGGCTTGCCAGAACCGTCAGGCGCCAGCCCTTCTCGGTCACCATCAATCGTGACTTTGTAACGGTGATCGACGAATGCGCCGCCATTCGTGACGGACGAAATGAAACATGGATCAACCGGGACATCCGCAAGCTCTATGTCGCGCTTCACCGTCTTGGCTTCGCGCATTCCGTAGAGGTCTGGGATGGCGAGACGCTTGTTGGCGGGCTGTATGGTGTCGCGCTTCGCGCCGCCTTTTTTGGTGAATCCATGTTCTCACGCCGCACAGACGCCTCGAAGATCGCCCTGGTTCATCTTGTGGCGCGGCTCCGCGCCGGCGGGTTTCGTCTTCTCGACGCGCAGTTCACGAATGATCACCTGATGCAGTTCGGCATCTATGAACTGAACCGCGACATGTTCCAGGAGCGTCTTGCCGCGGCGCTGGCGGGGGCCGGCGACCTTGATCTTGGCGCTGACAGTCAGCCTATGGTCGAGGACATGCTCGCCGAATAGACGGCCGCACCAGCGCTGGTGCGGCGGGTTGTCTAGCCATCAGGCGTGTCAGGTTTGCAGCTCAGCAGGGTGATGTCATAGACCGGATGCTCCATCGCCGAGACCGCCGGGCTGGAACTGAACATCCATCCGCCGAATACGTCGCGAGGCGCGGCCGAACTGTCATAGCCATTATCGACAACCTGCAGGAAAGCGGCATCTTCCGGAGGCTCCTCCGGCGGGTGATAGGCGCAGCGGCGCACCGTCACACTGAGCGTGCCAAACTGTACAGGCGTGTCGATCGGCACCTCAAGGGTCGAAATGCGAGCTGTAATCTTGTCGAGGGCCTGCAGCCTGGCGCGCTCACCCTCTATCCAGTCGGCATGGGCACCGCTGCTGGCAAGCAAGATGACAAGCCCCGGGAACAGGGCCCGCAATTCAGGACGGATCATTGGCGGACGCAAATACAGCCTTGCCAAGAAGGTCGGTCAGGCTGACCGGGTCGCGCGTGTCATAGATCACCTCGCCGGGCTGCATCATCTCTTCATCCGCACCGGGAATCAGCTCGAGAAAGTTCCCGCCGAGCAGCGAGGCAGCGGTGATTCGCGCGCTGCTGTCTGCCGGCACGCGAATCCGCTCATCCAGCGATATCACGATGCGGGCGGCATAGGTGATCGGGTCGAGGTCCTGACGGACGATCCGCCCCACCTTGATTCCGGAAATACGGACATCATCACCAACCGACAGCCCGCCGGTGGCCCCGAATTCGGCCTCAAGCTCGTACCCGTCGGCGCCGCGGATGTTCGCTGCCTCATAGGCAAGCGACATGAAGCCGATGGCGGTGAGAAGAACGATCGCTCCCATCACTGTTTCCAGCATGTTGCGTTGCATCCGGGCCTCCGTCCTCTATCTGCTTTTGGCCTTGCCTTCGGCTCTGGCCATGTTCAATCCAGCCCCGTGTCCGTTTGTGACGCTCCACCAGCGGAGGTCAGCTTGGGCTCCAGGGCTCGTAATCACCTGTGGCGGCGGCGCGCTTGCCACCCTTCAACACATGGCCTGCCGGCCGATGGGCGTGCTTGGTGCCGGTCGTGTTCGGCATATGCTCCAGCTGCCAGTCATGCCGTGCATAGCCGCCGGCTGGTGGCGGGCTGTCCTCGGTGTGGTGCAGCCAGCCATGCCAGTCGGCCGGCACTTTGGAGGCTTCAGCCATACCATTGTACCGAACATAGCGCCGCGGCGGCTTGCCATGGCGGGCCTTGCGCTCTTCATAATACCGGTTGCCAAAGCTGTCGCTGCCAATAAGGCGCGCCTTGAAATGAAGGTGAAGTCTGGTGACGAAGTCCATGCTGTGGCACCCTTGTGATCTCGCGGCTGGCACGGTCGGATCCCATATCCGCCCTGCCTTGGGCCCACGCTCTCCGGCGTGTTGTAGGACGCCAATATAGGCCGACGCCACACCTTGCGTCCAGTGGCTGATGCGTCGCAATCGAAACCGGCCGCGCCTGATATGCACCTCGTTTGCACCCTGCATGCACCCTGCAAGCGCCTTGTAAGCACCTTGCAAGCACCCTGCACCCGCGACACACCCCCGATTCATAGCCCTTGTCCGAACGCAAGCCAATTTTTCGCCGAAAAAGTAAATTTGTGACTTGTGAGTGTACTTCAACATCATGTAGTTTTTATCGGTCAGCAACACCAAATCTTGTGGTTATGACCGCTGACACCATAAAAAAACCGATGCAAAACAACAACTAGCCGCTTGTTTTAAAAGTGGCCCAAAAAAGAGATTCAGGGGCAATATCCATGAAGTTCGAAAGACGATTCACGACCGCAGGTTCAGATGCTTATTCAGCCCTTGAGTTCAGGTCTGCCTCCAGTGAAATCAAAAATCCTGACGGCACAATCGTATTCCGCGCTGAAAACATCGAGGTGCCTGCACAGTTTTCGCAGGTAGCCTCCGACATCCTGGCGCAGAAATATTTCCGCAAGGCCGGCGTGCCGGCAATTCTGAAGACCGTCGAGGAAAGCGCTGTGCCGTCCTGGCTCTGGCGCTCGGTTCCGGACGAGAAGGCACTTGCCAAGCTTCCCGAAGAAGAGCGGTACACCGGTGAGACATCTGCCAAGCAGGTGTTCAACCGTCTCGCCGGCACCTGGACCTATTGGGGCTGGAAGGGCGGCTATTTCTCATCCGAGGAAGATGCCCGCGTCTATTACGACGAAATGTGCTTCATGCTGGCCGCGCAGATGGCTGCGCCGAACTCGCCGCAGTGGTTCAACACCGGCATGCATTGGGCCTATGGCATCGACGGACCGAGTCAGGGCCACTTCTATGTCGACTACCAGACAGGCAAGCTGACCCGCTCGGCAAGCGCCTATGAGCATCCACAGCCGCATGCCTGCTTCATCCAGTCGGTGAGTGATGATCTGGTGAATGAGGGCGGCATCATGGATCTGTGGGTCCGTGAGGCACGCCTGTTCAAATATGGCTCCGGCACCGGTTCCAACTTCAGCCGCATCCGCGGTGAGGGCGAAAGCCTGTCGGGCGGTGGCAAGTCGTCAGGCCTGATGAGCTTCCTTCGCATCGGTGACCGCGCCGCCGGCGCGATCAAGTCCGGTGGCACCACACGTCGCGCAGCGAAGATGGTCACGGTTGATGTGGACCACCCGGACATTGAGAATTATGTCGACTGGAAGGTCGTTGAAGAGCAGAAGGTTGCCGCACTGGTCGCCGGCTCGAAGCTTGCCCAGCGCCACATGAGCGAGGTCATGACGGCATGCCAGGACGAAAGCCTTGAGGGCGAGGACCGGTTCGACCCGCGCGCCAATCGCGCCCTGAAGAAGGCGATTTTCGCGGCACGCGGTGCGATGATCCCGGAAAACTACGTGCAGCGTGTTATTCAGTTTGCACGTCAGGGCTACACCGACATTGAGTTCAAGACCTACGATACCGACTGGGACTCCGAGGCCTATCTGACAGTTGCCGGCCAGAATTCCAACAACTCGGTACGGGTCAGCAATGAATATCTGCAGGCCGTCCTCGACAAGGGCGACTGGGAGCTGGTGAAGCGCCGCGACAACGGTGTCGCCAAGCGGATCAAGGCTGCTGACCTGTGGGAAAAGATCGCCTATGCAGCATGGGCCTGTGCCGATCCGGGGCTGCAGTATGACAGCACCATCAATGAATGGCACACCTGCCCAGAAGGTGGCCGGATCAACGCCTCGAACCCCTGCTCGGAATACATGTTCCTGGATGACACAGCCTGCAACCTTGCGTCGCTGAACCTGATGCAGTTCCGCCATGCGGATGGCAGCTTTGACATCCCGGCCTTCGAGCATGCCTGCCGCTTCTGGACACTGACCCTGGAAATCTCGGTCCTGATGGCGCAGTTCCCATCCAAGGAAATCGCCCAGCTGTCTTACGAATACCGCACCCTTGGCCTCGGCTTCGCCAATATCGGCGGCCTGCTGATGGCACAGGGTTATTCCTATGACAGTGACGAAGGCCGCGCCATCTGTGGTGCGATCTCGGCAATCATGACCGGCACCTCCTACGCCACCTCGGCCGAGGTCGCCAGCGAAGTCGGCCCGTTCCCGCAATACAAGAAGAACGCACGCCACATGATGCGGGTGATGAAGAACCATCGCCTCGCCGCACATGGCAAGGACAAGGGCTATAAGGGGCTGAGCATCCTGCCGGTTCCGCTTGATGCCACACCCTGCCCTGACAAGAGCCTGATCACAGCCGCCAAGGCAGCCTGGGACAAGGCCGTCGATCTTGGCAGCGAGCATGGTTACCGCAACGCGCAGGCCACTGTGATTGCCCCGACCGGCACCATCGGCCTGGTGATGGATTGTGACACCACCGGAATCGAGCCGGACTTCGCCATCGTGAAGTTCAAGAAGCTTGCCGGTGGCGGCTATTTCAAGATCATCAACCGCGTCGTTCCAGAGGCGCTTGCCAATCTTGGCTACCCGCAGGAGCAGATTGACGACATCATCAACTATGCGGTCGGCGCAGGCAGTCTGAAGAACTGCCAGGCCATCTCGTTTGGCGCACTCCGCGACAAGGGCTTTGGCGACGCCGAAATCAACAAGGTCGAAGCGGCCATGGAAAGCGCCTTCGATGTGAAGTTCGCCTTCAACCGCTTCACCCTTGGCGATGATTTCTGCAAGGACAAGCTTGGCTTCACCGACGAGCAGCTGAATGACTTCACCTTCAACATGCTCGAGGCGCTTGGCTTCGAAAAGGACGCTGTCGAGGCGGCCAACATGCATGTCTGCGGGTCGATGACGCTGGAAGGCGCACCGCATATGAAGGACGAGCATCTGGCGATCTTTGATTGCGCCAATGCCTGTGGTCGTCATGGCAAGCGGTTCCTGTCGGTCGACAGCCACATCACCATGATGGCTGCCGCCCAGCCCTTCATCTCGGGTGCGATCTCGAAGACGATCAACATGCCGAACAGCGCCACCGTCGAGGAATGCGGCGAGGCCTACATGCTGTCCTGGCGTCTTGGCCTGAAAGCGAACGCGCTGTATCGCGACGGCTCGAAGCTCAGCCAGCCTCTGTCTTCCGGCCTGGTCGACGACCTCGAGGAAGAGGAAGAGACCGCAGCGGCACTCGACACACCGGTTGCCGCCTCGGCACCGCAGGTTATCGAGAAGATTGTCGAGCGCATCGTCCACAGCGCCGAGCGGGAAAAGCTCCCGCATCGCCGCAAGGGCTATACGCAGAAGGCATCTGTCGGCGGCCACAAGGTTTATCTGCGGACCGGTGAGTATGAAGATGGCCGTCTTGGCGAGGTCTTCATCGACATGCACAAGGAAGGCGCTGCCTTCCGCTCGCTGATGAACAACTTCGCCATCGCGGTGTCCATCGGCCTGCAATATGGCGTGCCGCTGGAGGAGTTTGTCGAGGCCTTCACCTTCACCCGCTTCGAGCCGCAGGGCATTGTCACCGGCAATGACGCGATCAAGATGTCGACCTCGATCCTCGACTACACCTTCCGCGAGCTGGCGATCTCCTATCTCGACCGGCATGACCTCGGCCATGTCGACCGCGAGGATCTGGAAGTCACCACCACCGGCGCTGGCGAAGCCCAGTCGGAACTTGTCAACAAGGTGACAAGCCGCGGCTTCATCCGCAAACAGGGTCTGGTTGTCTACTCGAACGCTGGCACCGCCACCGCCGCAGTCGCCGAAGACACTGTCGCCACCATGCGGGCACCGGCAGAGCCGGTAGCCGAGGCCGCCGCATCAATGGCCGCAGCACCCGCTGCCAGCGCCGCCAGCGGTGACGCGGTTGCCGCCGAGCGGGTACAGCAGGCACGGATGCAAGGTTATGAAGGCGAGGCCTGCCCCGAGTGCCAGAACTTTACCCTGGTGCGGAACGGAACCTGCCTGAAATGCAACACCTGTGGCGGCACCACAGGCTGCAGCTGATCTCTCCCTGCAGTGTAACCTGCAGACTGGCCCCGCACTTTGCTGCGGGGCCTTTTTCTTTGATCTGGCAGACGGTCAATTTTGCTTTGAAGCTGCGTGCCGCCTGTGTCAGTGTCCCCGCCTTGGATCGCCACTGAATTCATTGGAGACACATCATGGCAAGCACAGTTGAAACCCGCCTGAACGACATGGGTATCATCATCCCTGACGCCCCCGCCCCTGCGGCCAACTATGTTCCCTGGATGAGAAGCGGCAACATGGTGCATGTGGCCGGACAGGTGCCGTTTGTCGACGGAAAACTGACCGCAACCGGCCATCTTGGTGACAACGCCTCGGTCGAGGACGGGTACGAGCAGGCGAAAATCTGCGCCATCAACCTGATTGCGCAGGTCAAGGCGGCCTGTGACGGCGATCTCGACCGGGTTGTCCAGGTGGTGAAGCTTGGCGGCTTCGTTGCCTCGACCCCGGATTTCACGCAGCAGCCGGCTGTCGTCAATGGCGCTTCCGATCTGATGGTCGCCGCCTTTGGTGATGCCGGCAAGCATGCCCGCTTTGCCGTCGGCAGCAGCGTCCTGCCTCTGGGATGTCTTGTCGAGGTAGACGGTCTGTTCGAAATTTCCTGATCAGAACCGCTGACAAATCGTCCCTCCCTCTTGCGGCGGGGCGATCTGCGCGCCATTTCCTAAGGCATGGACGGCGACACCTTTACCCTTGATCTTGCCCCGTCGATTGCCGAGATTCCGGCGGCCGACTGGGACCGTGTGGCCGGCACCGCAAATCCGTTTGTCAGCCATGCCTTTCTGCGGGCGCTGGAAGATGGCGGGGCCACCGGCGGCGATAGCGGCTGGGACCCGATGCATCTGATACTGCGCGATTCTGACGGCAGACTTGCCGCCGCCATGCCGCACTACCTGAAGCACCATTCCTACGGCGAATATATCTTTGACCACAGCTGGGCCAACGCCTTCACGCGGGCCGGCGGTGCGTACTATCCGAAGATGCTGTCGGCGGTCCCGTTCACACCGGCAACAGGCCCCCGCTTTCTGACCGGTGATGCGGATGACACGCGGGCTGCGCAGTTGCGTGCCGCCCTTACCAATGGCATGACGCAATATCTCGATAGGCTTGGCCTGTCCTCGGCGCATGTGAACTTCCTGCCAGAGGCCGATATCGCCGCCCTGTCAGACGAAGGATGGATGGTGCGTTCTTCCATCCAGTTCCACTGGCAAAATGACTCCTATACCGATTTCGACGCGTTCCTCGCCGCGCTGTCATCGCGAAAGCGAAAGAACATCAGAAAAGAACGGCGTACGGTTGCCGAGGCTGGCGTGCGTCTGCTGCGGCTGACCGGCGATGACATCACCACAAGCCATATCGACCATTTCTACCGCTTCTATATGTCGACCATCGATCGCAAATGGGGCGGGGCGTATCTGACCGAGGATGTGTTTCACCAGCTTCATGCCAGCATGGCGGACCGGATGCTTCTGGTCATGGCCGAATATGATGGCAGGATTATCGGCGGCGCGCTGAACTTCATTGGCGAGGATGCGCTGTTCGGTCGGAACTGGGGGGCGGATCTCGACATTCCCTGCCTGCATTTCGAAGCCTGCTACTATCAGGCCATCGAATTTGCCATCGAACGCGGGCTGAAGACCGTCGAAGCCGGTGCGCAGGGCTTTCACAAGGTGCAGCGCGGATATCTTCCGGTCACCACCTACTCGGCGCACTGGATTGCGCATGACGGTTTCCGCGCCGCCGTGGCAAGGTTTCTGGACTCCGAGCGCCGCGGGATCGACGCGGAAATCAACGCCATCGAAATACAGGCAAGCCCGTTCAGGAAGTCCCAGCCCCCTGAGTGACGGCTTTACTGTTCCTCGGGCGCCGGCAGGGCGGTGCGCTTTCCGGGAAGTGCCCGTTGCGGCGTGCCCTTGCCATGGACGACAATCTTGCCATCCTTGACATCGACTAGCGCCAGCCCACCGCCTGCGAGATCGCCGAACAGCAGCATGTCGGCAAGCGGCTTCTTGATATGCTCCTGCACGACACGGGCCAGTGGACGCGCGCCGTAATTGCGGTCATACCCACGCTCGGCAAGCCAGTCACGGGCCGCGTCGGTCAGCTCGATCTCGACATTGCGCTCGGTCAGCTGGGCATCCAGCTGCATGATGAACTTGTCAACGACAAGCCGGATCACGTCGGTGCCAAGAGCTGCAAACGGGATCACCGCATCAAGACGGTTGCGGAATTCCGGCGTGAACATCTTCTCGATCGCCTCGACATCGGCCCCCTCGCGATTGTCGCGGTTGAAGCCAATGGCCTTTTTCGACAGTTCCTGCGCACCGGCATTGGTCGTCATGATCAGGATGACATTGCGGAAGTCGACAATCTTGCCGTTATTGTCGGTCAGCTTGCCATGATCCATCACCTGAAGAAGGATGTTGAACAGGTCCGGATGCGCCTTTTCGATTTCATCGAGAAGAAGCACGGCATGCGGTGTCTGGTCGACGGCGTCTGTCAGCAATCCACCCTGGTCGAACCCGACATAGCCCGGAGGCGCACCAATCAGCCGCGAGACGGTGTGGCGTTCCATATATTCCGACATGTCGAAGCGCATCAGCTTGATGCCGAGCGCCTCGGCAAGTTGGCGGGCAACCTCGGTCTTGCCAACACCTGTCGGGCCGGAGAACAGATAGTTGCCGACCGGCTTTTCAGGCTCGCGAAGACCCGCGCGTGACAGCTTGATGGCCGAGGCCAGTGCCGAAAGGGCCGGGTCCTGACCGAAAACAAGACGCTTCAGATCATCTTCAAGCGAGGCCAGCGCCACCTTGTCATCACGGCTGACATGTTTTGGCGGGATCCGCGCCATCGTCGCGATGGTCGCCTCGACCTCCTTGGTGCCAACCGTCGCCTTGCGGCGTGACGGCGGCAGCAGGTTCTGCGCAGCGGCAGCCTCGTCAATGACATCAATCGCCTTGTCGGGAAGCTTGCGGTCGTTGATATAGCGTGCCGCCAGATCAACCGCTGTCTTCAGCGCCGCGCTGGTGAAGCGGATCTTGTGATGCTCCTCATAGCGGCTTTTCAGACCGGCAAGAATCTTGATCGTATCGGCGATCGTTGGCTCGTTCACGTCGATCTTCTGGAAGCGGCGGACAAGCGCACGGTCCTTTTCGAAATAACCGCGATATTCCTTGTAGGTTGTGGACCCGATGCAGCGAAGCGTGCCTTCCTGCAGCGCCGGCTTCAGGAGGTTCGAGGCGTCCATCGCCCCTCCGGACGTAGCACCGGCGCCAATGACCGTATGAATCTCGTCAATGAACAGGATGGCATTATCGTCGTCCTGAACCGCCTTGACCACGGCCTTCAGCCGCTCCTCGAAATCTCCACGGTAGCGCGTTCCGGCAAGCAGCTGGCCCATATCAAGGGCGTAGATCACCGCATTCGACAGCACATCCGGCACTTCGCCATTATGTATCCGCAGCGCCAGCCCCTCGGCGATGGCGGTCTTGCCAACACCCGGGTCACCAACATAGAGCGGGTTGTTCTTGGTCCGGAGGCAGAGCACCTGGATGGTACGGTCAACCTCTCGGTCGCGCCCGATCAGCGGGTCGATTCTGCCAGCAGATGCCTTCGAAATGAGATCGACGGCAAACTGGCTGAGCGGGTCCTGTCCCTCCTGCTCGGCAGCTTCCGTCTCGCGGGTTTCCTGCGATCCGCGTCCAACATTGCCTTCGGCACCATGGCTCATATAGGTCACAGCGTCGAGCCGGGTCATGTTCATCGACTTCAGGAACCAGACAGCATGGCTTTCGCGCTCGGAGAAGATCGCGACCAGCACGTTCGCGCCAGAGGCGACTTCGCGCCCGGACGACTGGGTATGGATGATGGAGCGCTGGATTACCCGCTGGAAGCTGGCGGTCGGCTGCACGTCAACGC
>NTKV01000046.1 GCA_002457745.1 SAR116 cluster bacterium MED-G06
GTTCGGCAGTTGACGCGTGGGGCCTAGGCCGGCGGCTGCATCCGCGGCACCGGGGAAGGCTTCGATGTTGCTGGGTTCTTCGGCCATGGCGAGCACCCTAGCAAACGAATGCCCGGTCAGCGTCATGTTAAAGCTGTGGGGAGTGGGGATAACTCAAAAAAATTCAACAGAGCAGGGCGACCAAAGCCGAACTTGTCAAAAAAAGCTGAGACAAACAAAGCCGGAATAAAAAAGCCGGAATAAAAAAAGCCGGGGCGAACCCCGGCTTTCTTGTCTCTGTCTTGAACGGGCTTGTTCAGCTCTCTTCGCCATCCTCGGAAGCAGCCTCTTCAGCCGGCGCCTCTTCAGCGGCAGCTTCTTCGGCCGGAGTCTTTTCGGCCAGAGCCTCTTCGGCCGGTGCCTCGGTGGCAGCTTCGTAGCCGTCATCCATGTCGTCGTCATCATCGATCATGCCGGTGACAGCAACGCCGGTCTCCAGCTGGGTCTTCGCCTCGTCAAGCGAGCGCGCCACGTTGACAGTGACGGTTACGCTGACTTCGGGGTGAAGCCGGACACGGGTGTCGTGAAGGCCAAGGGTTTTGATCGCCTTTTCCATCACCACCTGAGTGCGGGAGATGGTAAAGCCGGCCTCGGTCACTGCATCGGCGATGTCACGCGATGTCACGGACCCGAACAGCTGGCCCATTTCAGAGGCGGCACGGACCATGCTGACGGCAAGCTTGTCCATCCTGCCAGCTTCGGCCTCGGCCTCGCTGCGAAGGGTCAGATTGTCCGCCTCGCGCTGCGTCTTTTCGGTTTCAAAACGCTCGAGGTTGGCCTTGTTTGCGCGAAGGGCCTTGCCCTGTGGCAGAAGAAAGTTACGGGCATATCCCGGCTTTACCTTCACCACGTCGCCCATCTGGCCGAGTTTCTCGATACGTTCGAGCAGAATGATTTCCATTGCTTCTGTCTCCTTGCGTCGCGCGCCGTTACGAGGTCACGTAAGGCATCAGCGCAAGGAAGCGGGAGCGCTTGATGGCGACTGCCAGCTCGCGTTGCTTCTTTGCCGATACTGCCGAAATCCGCGACGGGACGATCTTGCCGCGCTCGGATGTGTAGCGTGACAGCAGCTTGGTGTCCTTGTAGTCGATGGGCTGCGCGTTCGGCCCGGAGAACGGGCAGGACTTGCGGCGACGGCCAAACGGCTTGCGGACAGCTTCACGTTTGATTTCGAGTTGTGTCATGATCTACTCCTCGCTTTTCGCTTCTTCAGAAGCGGCCTCTTGGGGCTTGGCCTCTTCGGGCTTGGCCTCTTGGCGCGGTGGGCGCGATCCACGATCACCACGGTCTCCACGATCACCGCGGTCACCACGATCTCCGCGGTCACCACGATCGCCGCGGTCACCACGATCACTGCGCTCACCCTTGTTCTGCATGATGATCGACGGGTTCTCGTCGACTTCCTCGATGCGGATATTCAGGAAACGAAGAACATCCTCGTTCAGACGCATGATCCGCTCATATTCCTTGAGCGTCTCGCCGTCGGTTTCGAGGTTGAACATTATGTAGTGGCCCTTGCGATTCTTCTTGATGCGATAGGCAAGTGACCGCAGACCCCAATATTCACGTTTGTGGATTTTACCACCGGCATTGGTGATGATGCCGGCAAATTCATCGGCCATGGTTTCGACCTGACTGGACGAAATATCCTGACGCGCGATGAATACGCTTTCATACAAGCGCATGCGTATCTCCTTCTGGCTCATTGTCTGGCGCCATTTGCGACAGACCAACCGGTTTCCCGGCAAGGATTGTTTCAGTGATGTAGGCATCGCTGGCGTGCTGCCATCGCAATGCAGTCGGCAACATACACGAAGCGGCTACAGGCGCAAGTGAATAGTCGCTGTTACGGCTGAATGGTTCAAAGGGGGTCCTTTTGCGGCCCCCGGGGCATAATTTCGCCAGATTCCGTCGTCATTGACGTGGCCTCACAACTGTGGAATAGGTCCGCGCCACTTGCCGGGGCACAGTTGTCCGGCACCAGGTGCAGCATCAGCGGGGGCATCAGATGACAGGCAAAGTTCTTTTCCAGTTTCCGGGGCAGGGATCACAGGCGGTCGGCATGGGCGGTGCGCTGGCAGATGCCTTTCCTGTTGCACGTGCGGTCTTCGACGAGGTGAATGATGCGCTTGGCGAGGATCTGTTTGCCCTGATGCAGACCGGACCCGAAGAAGATCTTCGCCTGACGCGCAATGCCCAGCCGGCGCTGTTCGCCGCATCGATGGCGGCAGTGGCTGTATTGAAGGACGCGACTGGCAAGCCTGTTCACGAGATGGCCCAGTTCGTTGCCGGCCATTCTCTTGGTGAATATTCCGCGCTGGCAGCTGCCGGAACACTCGCTATCGGCGACGCGGCAAGGCTGTTGCGGCTGCGCGGTGACAGCATGCAGGGCGCGGTGCCGCCGGGTGATGGGGCGATGGCCGCCATTCTGGGGGCGGACGAAGCGATCATTGACGAGATTGTTGTCGAATCCGCCACGGAAGGGGTTATTCAGCTTGCCAATGACAATGCCCCCGGGCAAATCGTCGTCAGTGGTGCTGCCACCGCAGTCGATCACGCCATTGAAGCTGCCAAGGCACGTGGTATTCGCCGCGCCATCAAGCTTCCTGTCAGCGCGCCTTTCCACTGTTCGATGATGCAGCCTGCCGCTGATGCGATGGCATCGGCGCTGGAAGATGCAGCGATGAACGACTCGGCGGTGCCGGTGATCTGCAATGTCACGGCTGCTGTCGAAAGCAATGCCAGCCAGCTTCGTGCCAATCTTGTGCACCAGGTGACCGGACGGGTGCGCTGGCGCGAAACGCTGCTCGCCGCCAGCGAAGCCGGCGTGACCACTTTTGTCGAGCTTGGCACCGGCAAGGTGCTGTCCGGGCTGGTCAAGCGCACGCTTGAAGACATGGCCATGGTCAATCTGGACGGGGCCGACGATCTGGATTCTGTTCTCGCGCAGCTGTAATCTTGTCACATCGGGATCGGCGGGCGTTGCCCTTGCAGATGCCACAATTCGAGAGGAAATCATCATGTTTGATCTGTCCGGCAATATAGCGCTGATCACCGGCGCCAGCGGCGGCATCGGGGCTTCCATCGCCAGCGCCCTTCATGCCAGCGGTGCCACGGTTGTGCTTCATGGCACGCGCGCCGAGCGACTCGCCGAGCTTGCTGGCGAACTTGGTGAGCGCACCCATGTCGTGACAGCAAACCTGTCCATCCGTGAAGAGGCGGCAGGTCTGGTCGATGCCGCTGCCGAGGCAGCCGGTGCGCCAGTGTCGATCCTTGTGAACAATGCCGGAATCACCCGCGATAACCTGGCGATGCGGATGAAGGATGAGGAATGGGACGATGTGCTGAACGTCAATATGACGGCAGCCATGATGCTGGCCCGCGCTTCGCTGCGTTCGATGATGAAGGCGCGCCATGGGCGGATCATCTCGGTGTCGTCGATCGTCGGCGCCATCGGCAACCCGGGTCAGGCCAACTATGCAGCGTCGAAGGCCGGCATGATCGGTTTCAGCAAGGCGCTGGCTGCCGAAGTCGCCAGCCGTGGTATCACTGTGAACGCCGTGGCGCCCGGCTTCATCGCAACGCCGATGACAGATGCGCTCGGCGACGCACAGCAGGAAGCGCTGCTGGGACGCGTCCCGATGGGCCGCCTTGGCAGTGCTGAAGAGGTGGCGGCAGCCGTGACGTTCCTTGCCAGCAACGAGGCGTCCTACATCACCGGGTCAACCATTCATGTTAATGGTGGCATGGCGATGCTCTAGGCTGTAACAGAGGTCGCTCGCCTCATCTGCCGGGCTATGCCGGCAGACTGGTGTGGGGCAGAGTGATTAAGGGTGGCATACTCCGGAAAAACGTGTTATCTGCCGCCAACTTGAAATTCCCGGGCCTATTGAGGCCTACCTCCAACCTTCTTAAAAGGGGGCTTTTATGAGCGATATTTCAGATCGTGTTCGTAACATTGTGGTGGAACATCTCGGCGTCGATTCCGGTAAGGTTGTCGACGGCGCGAGCTTCATCGATGACCTTGGCGCAGACAGCCTCGACACCGTCGAGCTGGTCATGGCGTTCGAGGAAGAGTTCGGTGTCGAGATTCCCGACGATGCTGCCGAGCGCATCCTGACAGTGAAGGACGCTGTGTCCTTCCTGGAAGAAAACGCCGCCTAAAACGGCTTTGAATTTTATCCCCGGCCCCCGATCATCCTCCTCAATGGTGGACGTAGCTCGGGGGCTGGCCTATTTTTGGATCAACAATTTCCGGATCAGGAGAAAAACGTGCGTCGCGTAGTTGTCACCGGTCTTGGGATGGTCACCCCGCTTGGTGTCGGGGTAGATCACAACTGGTCCCAGATCCTTGCCGGCAAAAGCGGCATCCGCCGCATCACGAATTTTGAAACTGATGACATTTCCTGCCAGATTGCTGGCCAGGTGCCGGCAGCAGATGAGCCCGGCGGTCTCAACCTTGATGATTTCATCGAACCGCGCGAACAGCGCAGGATGGATCGTTTCATCCAGCTTGGCGTTGTCGCAGCGCAGCTGGCCGTGGAGCATTCCGGGTGGAAACCCGAGGATGTCGAGTCGCAGAATCGTACAGGTGTGATGATCGGTTCCGGCATTGGCGGGCTGGAGACCATTGTCCAGACTGACCAGCTGATGAATGAACGCGGCACCCGCCGGATCAGCCCCTTCTTCATTCCCTCCGCCCTGATCAATCTTGTTTCGGGCCATGTCTCGATCAAATACGGGTTTCGTGGGCCGAACCATGCTGTTGTCACCGCCTGTTCGACAGGCGCCCACGCGATCGGTGACGCGGCGCGTATGGTGGCGCTTGATGATGCCGATGTGATGGTCGCCGGCGGTGCAGAGGCCGCTGTCTGCCGAATCGGCATGGCCGGCTTTGCCGCTGCTCGGGCGCTGTCCAGCGGTTACAATGAGTCCCCGCAACAGGGGTCTCGTCCCTGGGACAAGGGCCGCGACGGCTTTGTCATGGGCGAGGGTGCCGGCATTGTGGTGCTCGAGGAACTGGAACATGCGCGCGCACGCGGCGCCACCATCTATGCCGAAATCAAAGGCTACGGGATGTCTGGTGACGCCTATCACATCACCGCCCCGGCAGAGGATGGCGATGGGGGGTTCCGCGCCATGCAGGCCGCGCTGAAACGCGCTGGGCTGGCTGCCGAGGAGATCGACTATGTCAACGCGCATGGCACGTCAACGCCGCTTGGCGACCTGATCGAGGCTGGCGCTGTGCGCCGGCTTCTCGGTGATGCGGTCGGCAAGGTATCCATGTCCTCGACGAAAAGCGCCACCGGACATCTTCTCGGGGCGGCAGGCGCGATCGAGGCGATCTACTCGATCAAGACGGTGCAGACAGGTGACCTCCCACCGACATTGAACCTCAATGACCCGGAGGATGCGGTTGCCGATTTCGATCTGGTGCCGCTGAAAACCCGCAAGCGTGAGGTTCGCAACGCCATGTCGAACTCCTTTGGCTTTGGCGGCACCAATGCCTCACTGATCATCGGTGAGGTCACCTGATGCTTCATGCCGCCGCCCGGTACATGATCCGGTCGGTGGTGTTGCTTGGCCTGTTGGTTGCCGTTGTTGGCGGCGCGTGGCTTGCCGTAGACCGGCTGATTATCAAGGCAGATGGCCCTCATGATGAAACCGTGCTGGTGCGCATCGCCCCCGGTGACGGACACGCCACGATCCGCTGGGAACTCAAGCGTGCCGGCGTGATCCGCGACCTCTATCATTATGATGCCGCGCGCATTCTGGCCGGAACGAGCTTCGTGCCGAAAGAGGGCGAGTTCGAGATACCGCAGCGGGCCAGCCTCCAGACAGTCATGTCGATCATTCATGCCGGCCGCAGCCACCAGCGCCGTATCACCGTGATTGAAGGGGTGCGGTCCGATGAGGTCGCCCGACTGATTGCGAACAATGAGAATTTCTCTGGCAAAATCACCGTCGACATTCCCGAGGGAAGCATTCTTCCCGAAACCTATTTCTACACCCATGGCACCAGGCGGGATGCCATCCTTGCCAGAATGCAGGAAACCCGGCAGATCAGCCTGATCGAATCCTGGTCGGATCGTGATGACGATCTGCCGTTCAGGAGCCGTGACGAAGCGCTCATCCTGGCATCGATTGTCGAGCTTGAAACGGGCAACAGCGCCGACCGGCGCGAGGTGGCCGGCGTTTTCGTCAACAGGTTGAAGCGGGGCATGCGCCTGCAGTCCGACCCGACCGTTCTCTACGGTGTCGACGGTGGTGAGGGGCGGGTGATCCGGCGTTCCGACCTGAAGCGCGAGACGCCTTACAATACCTATGTCATCAAGGGGCTGCCGCCGACACCGATCTGCAACCCGAGCCAGGATTCCGTTGATGCCGTTCTAAAACCGGCAAAGACGAAGAACCTTTATTTCGTGTCTGATGGCAAGGGTGGGTTGCGATTTGCCAGGACGCTGGACGACCATAACAAGAATGTAAGATTATACCGCAAGGCACAGCGTGAGGCTGGCCTTCGATGATCGGTGGATGCGCGGAACAGGATTGGGCCCATGGGTGACAGCAGCACGACTTCGCAAAGCACTGGCAGCACCGGGCGGCGCGGCCTGATGCTGGTACTGTCTTCGCCGTCCGGCGCTGGCAAGACCTCGATCGCCCGCCGGATTCTGGCGGAGGATGACAATCTTGTGCTGTCAGTGTCGGCGACCACCCGCCCGCCGCGTCCGAATGAGGTCGATGGCAGGGACTATCATTTCGTCGATCAGAACCGGTTTGATGCGATGGTCGAGGATGCTGCCTTCCTTGAATATGCCACCGTGTTCGGCAACTCCTACGGCACACCGAAGGCTGATGTGATGTCAGTTCTGGAACGTGGCGGTGACGTGCTGTTCGACATTGACTGGCAGGGCACTCAGCAGGTTGCCAATGCGGCGCGCGCCGATCTTGTTTCAGTCTTCATCCTGCCGCCATCACGTGCCGCACTTCGCGAGCGTCTTGTCTCGCGTGCGCAGGACAGTGACGATGTTGTAGCCGGCCGCATGGCAAAGGCCTCAGATGAGATCAGCCATTATCGCGAATATGACTATATCGTGGTCAATGAGGATCTGGATGACTCGGTAGGTGCGGTGTCGGCCATTCTCGCCGCCGAAAGGCTGAAGCGGGACCGGCAGATCGGCATGACGGATTTCGTCCGCACTTTGCAGTCCGAAGACAGCTGAACCCAATACAAGTCAGCTGATGGCGCGGGCCAATCGGCAAAAGGCCTCGATATCAAGATCCTGCGGGCGGCATTGCGGATCGATGCCGGCCTCGGTCAGCAGGGTCTCGCCGCCAATCGGTTTCAGCGAGGCGCGGAGCATCTTGCGCCGCTGACCAAAGGCGATGCGGGTGACCGTTTCAAGCGCCGTGCGGTCACAGGGGAAGCGGGGCTCTGCCAGCGGTCTGATCTGCACAACCGACGAGGTGATTTTCGGCGCTGGAACAAAGGCCTCTGGCGGGATGTCGAACAGGATCGTGGAGTCCGCAATCCAGCCTGTCAGAATGCTCAACCGTCCATAGGCGCTGTCGCCGGGCTGCGCTGTGATCCGTTCGGCCACCTCGCGCTGAAACATCAGGGTCATGGTCTGGAACGCGGTGGCATGACCAAGCCACTGGATCAGAAGCGTTGTGGCGATGTTGTAGGGCAGGTTGGCCACAATCCGGCGTGGGGCGTCTCCCATCTCCCAGAGCGGCGTCTTCAGCGCATCCCCCTCGACAAGCTGCAGCCTGTCGCCAGCTGCCTCAAGAAGCGAGGCAAGCACGCTGGACGCCCGAAAATCCTTTTCTACCGCGACAACCTTTTGGGCACCCTCAAGAAGAAGCGCGCGTGTCAGCCCCCCTGGCCCGGGCCCGACCTCGATGGTGGTGCCGTCAAGCCACCCGGCACTTTGCGCAATGCGGCGCGTCAGATTCAGGTCAAACAGGAAATTTTGGCCAAGCGATTTGCGGGCCCGCATATCGAGAGCGGCAACGAGCTGCTTGAGAGGTGGCAGCGCGTCAATGGCGCGGTTGTCGAAGGCTTGCGATTCCAAGATTTTGCTACCCGTCTCGGCTGTCATGTGATGCCATCTGGCGCGCCATCCTGATCGCCGCCATCAGACTGTCGGGCCGGGCGGTTCCTGTGCCGGCGATATCGAAGGCCGTGCCATGGTCCGGAGATGTCCGGATGAAATCCAGACCAAGCGTCACATTCACCCCGCCATCAAAATCGATTGTTTTCAGGGGGATCAGCACTTGATCGTGATACATGCCGATCACAGCATCATAGCTGTCGCGGGCCGCTGGATGAAACAGTGTATCTGCCGAATGCGGGCCGGTGGCCTTGATGCCGTCTTCGCAAAGGGCCTGTACCGCCGGCGCGATGACCCGCCTGTCCTCATCGCCGAACTGGCCATCCTCGCCGGCATGTGGATTCAACCCGCAAAACGCGATCCGGGGTGGATGGCACCCGAAATATCGCTGCAGTGCCTCGCCCAGAATCCGGCCCTTGGCGATCAGGTCGTCCGTTGTCAGCTCTGTGACAACATCGCGTAGCGGTATGTGGATGGTGGCTGGCACCACGCGAAGGCCATCGCCGGCAAGCATCATCACCGGGCTTCCCGGGCGTGCTGGCGCCATTGATGCCAGAAACTCTGTATGGCCGGGGTGGGCAAAGCCTGCCGCCTTCAACACGGCCTTGTTCACCGGATTTGTGACGATAGCTGCGGCCTGACCGGTGCGCGCCCAGGAGGCGGCTGTCCGAATGGCGTCGATCACAACATGGCCGTTGCGCGGGTCCGCTGTGCCGGGCACCGGCGACTCAGGCCAGGACAGCGGAATGACGCCAAGCCCGGCATGATCGACCTGTGGCGTACCCTGTGTCATGTCCACAACATGAATGGGGATGTCGAGCTCAAGCTGTGACGCCAGTGCGGTCAGACGGTCCGGGTCTTCCATCAGCAGGAAATCCCGGGTGCCGGCGGCAAAGGCTTTCAGACTGATTTCCGCGCCGATACCCGCCGGGTCGCCCGGGGTCAGGACAATCGGGGCGTTGGCACCCTGATCTGGTACCTCACCACTCATCAGCCGTCGCGGCGTTCGATGATCGCGGTGCGGCGCAGACGCAACAGCTGCCGCTCACTCAGGCTGCCAAACGTCTTGTCGATCAACACCTGGCGGATCTCCTCGCGCGACGGGAGCGCGATCTCCGGCGCCTCGATCCGGCATACCATCATCGATGCCACCCCTTCGGCAAATGCCAATGGTGCGGACGGCTCGCCAGGTTCCAGCGAGGCTATGAGCTTCTGCATCTGCGGTGCCAGATCGGCCAAAAGCATGTCGTCAAGCTTGGCCACGGCATTCGATCCATAGGCGCTGTTCAGCGCCGCAAGAGCGTCGCAACCCTGCAATTCCTCGGTATCGCGCTCGACCTTGGCGCCTGCTTCAAGCCTGTCTGCGTCGGATGCGGTGGCGGCCAGAGGGAGAATGGCCCGCGCCAGCCAGACGCGCGACGCGGAGCCATCAACCAGCCCGTCCTTCCGTTCGCCATTGCGACGAAGGATATAGACGGCACCATCAAGAAGAAGCGGCTCGGTCACCTGTCCGTTTTCCAGACCAGACAGAGCATCGCGAAATGGCTTTGGCAATTTTTCGATCATCGCCCAGCCAACGTCTCCACCACGGCTGGCACTGCCCGAGACCGAGTACTGACGTGCGATCTCGGTAAAACTTGCCCCCTTGCGAATGGCAGCCACCATTTCGTCAGCAAGGTCTCTGGTTTGCTCGAGCGTGCGAACCGGGCTTGGTGACAGCACGATTTCTGCCAGCTTCAGCTGCGGCTTTGCCGCGTTCTTGCTGATCCGCTCAAGCTCGTCGTCAATGCGGCTCTCTATGTTCGAGAATTTGTCGGCAAATCTGGTGCTGATGAAGTTCGACCAGGCAATGTCGGCGACATATTTCAGCTGCACCGTCATCGGATCGATGCCGGCCTGCTGGAGAGCACGATTGCCGGAAAGCGTGTCTGTTCCAAAGTTCTGGTTGATGTAGTCGCGCACCTGCGGCAACACGCCGGCCTCCACATCGCTGATCAGCGAACGGGCAGCTTCAAGCCGCAACTCGTCATCAATGATCAACTGCAGCGCGTCTTCATAGATTCGGGTGCGGTTCTGATCGGTGATTTCGATGTTGGTGGCATAGCCGAGAAACCGGGCACGTTGCTCGATATCATAATTGGTGATGGGCTTGCCGTTCACCGTGGTACTGATGCTGATCTGTGCGACCGCCGGCGCGGCTGAGGCGACAACAAACGCCAGAAGAGCAGTGAGGATGTATTTGAGGGGCAGGGGGGGCATGTTGTTGGCTCTCAGGCTTCGTCCATGCGCGCCAGAAGAATGGCGCCAAGGATGATGACAATGATGGCTGGTGCCCATGCCGCGACGATAGCGGGGAGGCGCAATGATGTGCCAAGGATTTGCATGAAATGGGAAAACAGGAAAATGGACACAGCGATGACAATACCGCGGGTGAAAAGTCTGGCACGGCGTCCGCGCGTCATGTTGGTCAGCGTGGCACGGGCGCTGAGCATCGCCAGCCCGATCATCAGAAACGGCAAGGACAGCAGCTTGTGGAAATGAAGACGATGTTCGATCGTCGGGAGGCCGGCACTTTCCAGCAGATTGATAAAAGCCGGCAGCGACACAAACGGAATGGTGCTTGGCGGCTCGCTTGACAGGCCGAGATCAAGGGCGACCAGCTCGCTTGGCAGCATCATCGTGCCCTTGTCGGTACGTTCGCCATCATTCTGCCAGACGATAGCTTCGTCAATGATCCATCCTGACTCGGTGAGCTGCATAGAGCTTGCGCGGATACGAAGGTCGAGTTCATTTTTTTCGCTGAAGGCATAGATCATCGGGTTGATGATCTGCGCCGTTTCCACGTCCAGCATTTCTCCATTGATGATGAATTGCCCACTTGGAGGGCTGTCCCGAAGCCAGATGCCATCGGCAGAGACAGACAGCCTCTGCTCGCCGCTCCCGAACAATTTGTTCATCTCTTGTTCATACTCGCGCGACGTCAGCGACCCGATCGGGTTCACCAGCACCACAAAAAGCAGACCGATCATGCCGGCGGCGAAACTCACCGGGCTCAAGATGGCCCAGATGGAGCGACCGAACCCGCGGCTCACCACGAATTCGTTGGACCGGTTCCAGGCCTCAAAGCACAGCATCGATCCGACAATCATTGAAATGGGAAGTGTCAGTTCAATCACAGACGGAATGTTCAGCAGTGACATGCCGACGACGTTGATGCTTTGGCCTTCCTGCAGTTTGTTACTGGCACGGCGCGCCAGTTCGATGGCCTGAATGAGTGTCACGGTCGAGGTAAGGCCGACAATGCTGATCATCAGCCATCCGATGTAACGAAGTCCGAAATACCGGAAGAGAATACCGAAAGGTGCTGTCGCAATCATGTTGCCACCCTTGGCTGCCGGGTGGCAGGCATTTGCTGCCCGCGAAACGCCTGCCACGCAATCATACCATAGGCAATCGCCACCGGAACAATGGTGCTGAGATAGATCAGAATGCGGAATTCAGATATCTGTGTTGCCAGAGATCGCGAGGAGACCAGCGCCGCTATGCATGCGACGCCGACGGCCAGCGTCACGATGGTGCGGCGTGACCATGTGGACTGGCGAATTTGTCCGAAGAGAACACCCGCGCTGGCAACAAGACCAAGTGCCAGTGCAAGCATCGGCGAGACAATACGGTAATGACCTTCGGCCACCCTCTGGTCTACGTAACCCGGCGAGGGCGATGTCGCCGGGTCCAGCAAATTCCGGATTTTGTCTTCATTCATCTCGATGGGCATCCGGGTGGCTTGCCTGCGTTCTCGGGGCGTTATGAAGACGGTATGCGTGTCAAACAGCAGCGTCGCGCCGGCGTTGCCCGCATCTGTGAGTTCCACCCTCTGTCCATCCTGAAGGATCACGGCGGGTTGTCCGTCCTTCTCGACAAACTGTCCGACTCTGGCTGTGAGTGTCACGATGGCGCCATTGTCGCGTTCGTCATGGATGAAAACATCCTCGGCAAGACCATCATCATATTTCTTGCCAATCAGCATGGTCATACCGTCAACAACGTCGATGAACACATTGTCCTGCAGCATCACTGTCGGTATGGCGTTGCGAAGCTTGAACTGGATCTGCTTGTAGATGCTGAAGCTGAAAGGCAGAAGGATTACCGAGTTGAACACCAGAAAACTGGTCACAAGCAGGCCAAGCGCCATGGGGGCTCTGGCAAGCTGATGGGCGCTGCGTCCACTGGCTTGGGCGACCAGCAATTCACGGTCCGCAAGCGACCGGTGAAAAACCCAGATAATCGCGATAAAAGTGCCAATCGGCATGGCGACAGTCAGCCACAGCGGGATCACCGTTACTGACATCACCATGAAATCTGCCAGCGGTGCGCCGCGGTTGATCACAAGCTCGAGGATGCGGATTGTCTGGAACAGCCACATGATTCCGACCAGCGTCACGGTCACGGCGAATGCCACGCGCAACATCTGGGCGAAAAGATAGCGGTCGAACTGCATGTCATCCTCTTGAGAAACCGAGGGCATGATTACCATATGATTACGGAACAAGGCAAAAGCTATGGCATTGGTGTGGCATGAATTTGTTACACCTGCCCGGTTTGACATTGTGGGGCCAAACCTGATCTAACCGCGGTCTTGGACCGTTTCTGCGTGCCGCCCCAAGGTAATCGACAGGACTCTTTGACAGGAAATTAAAATGGCATCCAAACTTGACCTGACATTCTCCAACATCGCTCCTGAAGGTGACCATGCGCTGGTCTGCATTGTCGGTGCGAAGGGAAAACTGTTCCCGTCTCTTGACAAGGATATTGCGGCCTCGGTGATCGCCGCCATGGCAACGGCGCAGTTCACTGGTGAGGCGGACAAATCGCTCACGCTGCATCTCGAGGCGATGACGGTCATTCTGATCGGCGTTGGTGACGGCCTTGCTGCCGGAAGCGCGGCAGAAGCTGTTGGTGGTCGTGTGTTTAGCGCTGTCTCGGCGCTGCAGTCGAAGCGCGCCTTCCTGCCAGACCAGGGCATTGCAGATGAAGTGCTTGCCGATCTCGTGCTTGGCATGCAGTCCGCTGCCTACCATTTCGAGACATATTTCACCGAAACAACCAGCCGGGTGGGCACGGTACAGGTCACAATTGTCTCGGACAGTGTGACGGCAGAAACCCCGGTGGTCGCCGACAGGCTCGCCTTGATGGCGGGTGTTGCGATGGCGCGTGATCTGGCGTTTGAACCCGCCAACAAGCTCTATCCGGTTGTGTTTGCGGACCGGTGCGCCGAACTGGCCCATCTCGGGCTGGAGGTGAGCATCCTTGATGAAGAGGCAATGGCCGACCTTGGCATGGGCGCCTTGCTTGGTGTCGGACAGGGCAGCCGGCGTGAATCGCGTCTTGTCGTGATGAACTGGCGTGGCGGCGGCGAGGAAGCTCCGATCGCGCTGGTTGGCAAGGGCGTGACTTTTGACAGTGGCGGCATCTCGCTGAAGCCCGGCAAGGGCATGGAAGACATGAAGTGGGATATGGGCGGCGCTGGCGCGGTCACCGGCACAATGATGGCGATTGCCGGCCGCAAGGTGGCACGCAACGTTGTCGGGGTAATCGGCCTTGTCGAGAACATGCCTGACGGCAATGCCCAGCGGCCAAGCGATGTCGTGACCTCCATGTCTGGCAAGACCATCGAGATCATCAACACCGATGCCGAGGGACGTCTGGTACTTGCCGACGCGCTGCATTACACCGAGACGAAATTCAAGCCGCAGGTGATGGTTAATCTTGCCACGCTGACAGGCGCAATGATTGTCGCGCTTGGTAAGGAATATGCCGGCATGTTCACCAACAGTGACGGCCTCGCTGAGCAGCTGTCACAGGCCGGTACGGCAACGCTCGAGCCGGTCTGGCGAATGCCGCTTGGCAAGGCGTATCACCAGCAGCTGAAATCTCACATCGCCGACATGAAGAACATTGGTGGGCCCGCAGGCGGGTCGATCACCGCAGCCTGCTTCCTGGAGCGTTTTGTCATGGAAACGCCCTGGGCGCATCTGGATATCGCGGGCAAGGCCTGGGCCGACAAATCCACCGCAACGGTGCCAAAGGGGGGGTCGGGCTATGGTGTGCGCCTTCTCAGCCAGATGGTCGATGACTGGCAGCCGGTAACGCTGGATCATCCGTGCGAAAGCTGAAGGCGCAGAGGGCCGGGTCATGCCGCAGGTTGATTTCTATCACCTCACGCAATCGACGCTCGATGATGCGCTGGTCATGCTGGTGAAGAAATGCCAGGTGGCTGGCAAAAAGGTGCTGATCCAGTGCCCACGCCCGGCTGCCGAGGCGATTGATGATGCGCTCTGGACGCATGATCCGGAATCATGGCTGCCACATGGCCTTGATGATGCCCCGGGAGCGGACCGCGCCGGAATCTGGATCAATTCCGGGGCCGAAGGCAATCCGGTGTCAGCTGAGTTCCTGTTTCTTCTTCATGGTGCAGAGCGGCCTGACATGGGCGGCTTTGAACGTGTCTTCAACCTGTTTGACGGACGGTCCGAGGCACAGGTTGCACAGGCGCGCGAACAGTGGCGAAGCTGGAAAGCGTCCGAGGATCTGACGATGCGGTATTTTGCACAGGATGATACCGGAAGGTGGGAACAGCGACAGTAGCTGGCCGGGTGGTTGGCAGGGCGTGTGGGCCTGAGGTGGATGACGGCTGCGGGTCAGGACTGATCCCTGAATAATCCTTGTCACCCGCTGTACGAGGCCTTATTAAGGCGGCGATCAGACTGATGTCGCCGAGACATCTCGCGCAGCTGTCTACACTCATTCCAACTCATGCCTAGGGGAAAACCATGGCCCTCGAAAGAACCTTCTCGATTATCAAGCCGGATGCCACCCGCCGTAACCTGACCGGCCAGATCAATGCCCGCTTCGAGGCCGCTGGCCTGCGTATCGTCGCCCAGAAGCGCAAGCAGCTGAGCGATGCCGAAGCCAAGGCTTTCTATGCTGTTCACGCCGAGCGTCCGTTCTATAACGACCTTGTCTCGTTCATGACATCTGGTCCGGTTGTGCTTCAGGTCCTGGAAGGCGAGAACGCCATTGCCAAGAACCGCGAAGTCATGGGTGCGACCAACCCGGCCGATGCTGCCGACGGCACCATCCGCAAGGATTTTGCCGAGTCAATCGAAGCCAATTCCGTTCATGGCTCTGACGCACCCGAGACAGCCGCAGAAGAGATCGCATTCTTCTTTGCCGGATCGGAAATCACCGGCTGACCTTTGCCGAACAAATCCAAACAATGAAAAACGGCGATGCAATGCACCGCCGTTTTTCTATGCCTTGTGCCGCCTGCTAGAGAAGCGTGGCGGCCATGATGACAAGCGTCAGAATGACCAGCGCGCCAACGATTTTCGCACCACTCATAAAGCTGTGATAGGTGTTCAGATGCGAATGCGCCTGCTTGTCGAATTCACTTGTATCCATGATGTCTGGCTCCCCCGATAATCACTGAACCTTTGATGCCGTTATGACCGAAGGTCTGGGTGAAATCAATTCCTGTTTTGCCGTGCCGACCTTCCCCTGACCGGTCTCGCCTATGGCCAGATGACAGCCTGTTCCAGAAGGCCAGCAATCCTGTCTCCAGCGCTGGCCAGAGCCGTTTCTCCATCCGTCCAGACCACTGTGTCGCCTGCGACCGAGAGGTTGCCGCTGGCGATGCTGGCCATCACGAATGGATATAGCGCGTGTTCCAGCTGCAACACCCGCGCCGCAAGCCCGGCCTCGCTGTCCTCAGGCATGATGTCCAACCCCGCCTGCAACAGGGTCGGCCCATCGTCCAGTGCTGCGGTCACCAGATGCACCGACGCGCCATGCCGTCTCGCGCCGGTTCGCAGCGCCCGGCTGTGCGTATCCAGACCCTTGAGATCGGGAAGAAGCGAAGGATGGATGTTGATGACCCTGTTGGGAAAGCGGTCGATGAAGGCAGGTGACAGGATGGCCATATAGCCAGCAAGACAGATCCAGTCGACCGCCGCTGCCTCTATCGCATCGCCAAGGGCTGTTTCATGCG
>NTKV01000047.1 GCA_002457745.1 SAR116 cluster bacterium MED-G06
GCCAGCATCCGGTGCCAAACCTTTCGATTCTCGGGGGGTTCGGGAAAATGGTAAAGCTGGCGCAGGGTGCGATTGATCTGCATTCCGCGCGCTCGCAGGTGGATTTTGCCAGCCTTGCCGAGGTCGCCGCCCGGCATGGCATGGACGCGCAGCAGGTCACCGCGGCAAATTCGGTGCTCGAGGTCTCCCAGATGGCGGATGATCTGCAACGCGGTGCTCTTGCAAGTGACATCGCGGCAGCGGCGCGGCAGACAGCCATGACGCATCTTCGTGGTGCGCCGACCTCCGTCGAGGTGGTGGTGATCGGCCGTGACGGCAGCCTTCTTGGACGCGCCGGGTCGCTCGGGTCCGAGGTTGGACGATGAGCAACGCCCCGTTGCCCACACTTGTTCTCGCCGGTACGGCAGAGGCGCGCGCGGTGATTGACGGGCTGAAGGATGATTCTGACATCGCGTTGACAGCCTCGCTGGCGGGCGCAACGCCGGACCCCCTTGCCCTGCCTGTGCCAACGCTGAGTGGCGGGTTTGGTGGCGAGGACGGTCTGGTTGCCTATTGCCGCGAGCACGGGATCGGCCTGCTGATCGACGCCACGCACCCGTTTGCCAGGCAGATCAGCCGCAATGCCCGCGCTGCGGCTGCGGTTCTTGACATACCCTGCCTGCGGTTCGAGCGCCCGCCCTGGACGCCGGCCGAGGGGGATGACTGGCGAAGTTTCGAAAGCTGGCAGGACATGGCTGCTGCCATTCCAGAGGGAACACGGGTGTTTCTGGCTGGTGGCACCCAGTCCATCGAGATTTTCACGCAACGCGACGACATCACGCTCTGGGCGCGGGCGCTGAATGTCGCGGGCCGGGAAGGGCCGCCAAATGTAAGTTTCATAAACGCCATGCCGCAGGTGGAGATGACCGAAGAACGCGAAACCTTCGAACAGCATGGTGTGGAATTGCTGTGCTGCAAGAATTCCGGGGGACATGCCAGCTTTGCCAAGATCCTGGCAGCGCGGGACCTGGGGATTCCTGTCTGGATGCTGCAACGCCACACGCCCGACCCATCGGCCCGAAAACAGATGGCAAGGCTGCAGATTCATGACAATGTCGAGGATGTCGTGCTGGCGGCACGGCAAATCGGACGAGCATATGCAATTTCTGCCCCTTCTATTCCATGACAATGACCCCAGATTGATGACAGACAAGTGGTGCCAAGGGAGATGGCCATGAACAGCTCACCCTCCAGCTATAAGCATTTTGACCTCAACATCGATGATCACAGCATTGCGTGGCTGACGATTGATGTCGCCGGCAGATCGGTGAACGTGCTGGCGCAAGAGGTAATGGAAGAGCTTGGCGCTGTGGTGCGCGCCGCCGCCGCCGCGTCGCCAAAGGGGTTTGTCTTCAAATCCGGCAAGCCGCGCGGTTTCATCTTCGGCGCCGACGTCAATGAATTTGCCGGGTTCAAGACCCGCGCCGACATTGAGTCGCATATCCATGATGTCCTTGCGACCTTCCGGATGATCGAGGAGATGCCCTGTCCAACCGTGATCCTCGTCGACGGGATCTGTGTCGGTGGCGGGTTTGAACTGGCGCTGGCCTTTGACCGAATCATCGCCATCGACGATGGTGCCTGTCAGCTGGGGTTCCCGGAAATCAATCTCGGTCTGCTGCCGGGCTATGGTGGATCGGCCCGCGCGGCGGAGCGGATGGGCCCCGAGGCCGCGATGCGACTGGTGCTTCATGGCCGACCGATGAAGGCGCGTGATGCGCTGGCCGCGGCGGCAATGGACCATCTGGTTGGTGGGCGTGACGAACTCGAGGACGCTGCCCGTGCCGCCATCAGAGGTGAGATCGCAAAGGCCGTTCCGCCGACGACCGGTGATCTGGCGGCCGCCATCGAGGCGGAGCGTGGCGCGTTGCTGGCGCGTACCAGTCCGGAAAATATGCCGGCGCCTTTCGCCATCCTTGATCACTACTCCCTGAACGACATAAGTAAAAACAGTCTGTTAAATAATGAAACTCAACTGTTTTCTTATCTTATGCTGACGCCGGCCTCTGCCGGTATGCGGCGCAATTTCCAGCTCACGGATGCGGTGAAAAGGGCAGGGCGCGGTGATGCCGCCATATCGCATGTCCATGTCATCGGGGCTGGCACCATGGGCGGCGATATCGCTGCTGTTGCGGCGATGACCGGCTACCGGGTCACGCTGCAGGACATTTCCGCAGATGCCATTGAGGCAGCCATTGTCCGGGCTGGCACCTTGTATGAGCGTCGGCTGAAAGACCCGAAAAAGGTGGAAGCGGCGATGGCGCGGTTGACTGCCGATCCGGGGGGTGACGGGCTTGCCACGGCAGATCTCCTGATCGAGGCGGTTGCCGAAAATCTGGAGATCAAGCAGGCCGTCTTTGCCGATGCTGAAAAGCGGATGAAGCCCGATGCCATCCTTGCCACAAATACATCCGCGATTCCGCTTGAGGAGATCGGGGCTGCGCTTGCCGCGCCGGATCGCCTGATCGGGATGCATTTCTTCAATCCTGTGCCGGTCCTGCCCCTTGTCGAGATTGTCTATACCGATGCCAGCCGACCCGACTTCGTCGATCGCGCGATGTATGTCTGCGGCGCGATGAAGAAACTGCCGATCCGGTGCAAGTCCGCCCCCGGATTCCTCGTGAACCGGGCGCTTCTTCCCTATCTGTTCAAGGCCATCGACGTGATGCTGGACGGCGCGGATCCTGACATGCTGGATGAAGCGCTGGTGCGGTTTGGCATGCCTATGGGCCCGATCGAGCTGTGTGACCAGGTGGGCCTTGATGTCTGTCTTGGCGCCGGCCAGGTCATCGGCATGTCGGACCGGGTGGAACAGACGCTGACCGGGATGATCGAGGCTGGTACGCTCGGGCGCAAGACCGGGTCCGGCTTCTATGACTGGGATGGCAAGAAGGCGGTGCGTGCGCGTGCCGCGCATGACGGAGTCGATCTCGACGCCGTTGCCGCTGACCTTCTGGCGCCGCTTGTTGCGGAATGCCGGGATGCTGTCGCAGAAGGCGTCGTCGATTCTGCCGACATGGCAGATGCGGCCTGTATTTTCGGGGTTGGCTTTCCGGCCTTTCGCGGCGGCCCGCTGTTCTGGGCTGAAAGCCGGACTGTATGAATGACGATCAGGTGACGACAAACCACGCTGCGGCCGTGCGTGCGGCGCTTGGCTGGATGGTGGTCAGCAGCATGCTGTTCGCGTCCGTGATGGTCAGTGTACGGTTCTTTCTGTCTGATCTGCCGCCGGTGCAGACAGCTTTTCTTCGCTATGTCATGGGTGTTTTCCTGCTGTTGCCGTTTGTTGCCGGTTCGCTGCCACAGCTCTGGCGCTCGCCAGTGCGAAAGGCGTTGGCGTCTCGCGGTATTCTTCACGGCATTGCCGTCTGCCTGTGGTTTTTCTCTATCCAGCGTATTCCGCTTGCCGATGTGAACGCCATTCTCAACCTTGGTCCGGTCTGGGCAACCCTTGGTGCGGCTGTCTTTCTTGGTGAGAAACTGAGGTTGCGGCGGGTTTCGGCGATCCTGATATCCTTTGCTGGCGCGATGATCATCATCAAGCCGGGGTTTGCCCAGATTGATATCGGCATCATGGCGGTGATGTGCACGGCAGCGTTCTTTGCCTTTTCCGACCTGATCGCCAAGCAGTTGAAGGCGCATCACGATGACCGTTTCATCATCCTGTCACTGTCGGTCACCATTTCGCTGATCACCCTGGTCCCGGCCCTGTTTGTCTGGCAACCGATATCGGCCGGCAACTGGGTCGGTATCATTCTCATCGGCACAGCGGCGACGGTTGGTCATGTAACTTTGCTGCGTTCCTTTGCTGGCCCGATGTGGGCGGCGCAATCTGGGAAATATATCCAGCTTCTGTTTGTCATCATTCTGGGCGTCGCGCTGTTTGACGAAATTCCCACGACGTCGACGCTGTTTGGTGCGCTGGTGGTTCTGCTTGGCGTCTCATACATTGCGGTACGGGAAGGCCGGCAGCGCGCTGGAAAGAGTGACCTGCATGAGCATGACGACGATGCAAAGGGCAAGGGGACCGGATGATGCCGGGATTTGAGGCGATGCAGGCAACGCCTGTGTTTTTCTGGATGACCTGTTGCCTGGCGGTGATGGCTGTGTCGATCTCGAAATCGGGATTTGGCGGGGCTCTCGGGTCTCTGAGCACACCGATCCTGCTGTTTGTTCTGCCTCCGAAAATTGCACTAGGCGTGCTTCTGCCATTGTTTCTGATCACCGATGTCTGGGTTGTCTATCTGTGGCGGCAATGGATGAACCGACGGTTTGCGCTGATCATGTGCGGCTTCGGGGTGGCTGGTACGCTGGCCGGCTGGCTGTTGTTTGACTATTTCAATGACCGGGTTCTGACGATGACGATCGGCGGTGTAGGCGCCGTAACGGCCCTCAATTACGGGCGACAGCTGATCTGGCCCAGCGGTGAGACAGATGATGATGTGGCGCAGCGCATGATGGCGCGCCTCTGGCCGCGCGCCGCTGGCTGGGTTGGCCTTTCGGGCCTTGCCAGCTTTGTGTCGCTTGCCGGTGGTATTCCGGCACAGATTTTCCTGTTGCCTCACGGGCTGGCGCGGCAGGCCTTCGTCGGGACGATGAGCGTCTATTTTTTGGTGATCAATCTTGCCAAGCTTCCTTTCTACGGGGATCTCGGCCTGTTCTCCAGCGACACCATTTGGTTGTCCGCAATGCTTGTGCCTCTGATCCCGATCGGTGTCTTCATCGGACGAACGCTGAACAGTATGATGTCTGACCGCATTTTCTATCATTTCAGCTATAGCGTGCTGTTCGCGATGAGTATCAAACTGCTGTATGATGCAGCTGTCATGGGGTGACAATGCCATGTCCCGGCCATGACGTTGCGGTGAAAGGATTTGAGTGATGAAACGATGGCGTCATCTGGCGGTGGCTGTAGGCATAATGCCGGCGCTGGCTCTCTATGTCGGGGCGATGGTCTGGTTGTCGAGCTTCATCATTGAAGTCCATTTCCTGATTGATCTGGTGTTCTTCGTGGTGGCGGGCCTTGCATGGATTCCGGCGGCCAGCGCGGTTGTGAGATGGCTTGCCGAGCATGAAGCCAACTGAACCAAAAGTCAGCGACCGGCCTTTGCAGGTGGCCCTCGATACAGCCGCTGAGCTGATGCGCCAGCACGGCCTGGACGGCTGGACCGTCCGGCTGGATCACGCCAGGCGGCGTGCTGGCCAGTGTGACTACACGCGGCGCGTGATTTCCCTGTCCAGACATTATGTGCGGCATGCGGAGGCTGCACATATTCACGACACCATCCTTCACGAGATTGCCCATGCGCTTGTCGGGCCACACCACGGGCATGATGCCGTATGGCGGCGCAAGGCCCGAGAGATCGGCTGTACCGCCACGCGCTGCCATACCCTGACCTTTTCCGCCGCCCCCTGGGTGATGCGTTGTCCAAATGGCTGTTTCGAGGTTGCCCGCCATCGCCGCAAGGCCGGGCTTGTCTGTTCGACCTGCCGGACACCTGTGAGCTTTGTGCCCGCGCCTCCTGGCGAGGTGGCAGATGGGTGAGGCATCCTTTGCCATGACATCGGGCAGGGTCGGCAGCATGCAGCGCGCGCTGCAGCGTCTCGCCAGGCCGGATACGCGCGTGACAAGTCTGGCCTTTCTCGATCAGGAGGAGCTGTCAGCGCTGCGCGCCGAGGCGGCCCGGCAGAGCTTCCGCATGGCGACGCCAGTCATTGAACATCGCGGCAACCGGGTGCGACAGGATTTCGAGGTCTGTTTCCCGGCGCCGCGCTCCGGCGCCTTTGACAAGCTGGCCACCTTGCTGGAGGACAGCATCATGACAGCCTGTGCCGGGCGCGGGCAGCTGGTGCCCGAGCTGCCGATCGATCTGGCTGATTTCGCCATTCAGCGCTATCCGGCAGGGTCTGACGGCATAGGGATTCACCGCGATGGCAAGCGCTATCCCGGGATTGTGGTGATCGTCACGCTTGACGGTATCTCACGTCTGTTCACCTGCGATGACCGTGACGGCAACAACAAGCGCCGCATTGATGACCGGCCGGGGCGGATTGTCCTGCTGTCGGCCGAGGGGTTTGCCGGCCGGCAGGGGGAAGGCGCGCGTCCGCTTCATGGTGTGGACAGGGTGACAGGGGGAAGGCTGTCTCTCGGATTTCGTTGCGGACCGGCCACTTCATGATGGCGGGGCGGTTTCGCTTGCCCCAAAAGGTTTTGTTTGGCAGCATTTGAGTAACCGGAGCGCCCGTTCGCTCCCCTCCAGGCAAAAAAGCTTGATGTCGCGAAGGGCGCAGTTGATGTGCGTTCCGCCTCGCGCGGGCAATCTGCCCGCTAATCAGAGCGTGCGCCGGATGTTGTTCCCCATCTTACATGCCGCGGCGCCGCCGAAAGGCTGGATATGAAGGGAGACAATTATGCAAATCAGCGTTTCAGGGAAAAATATGGATACCGGAGCGGCGTTTCAGTCGCATGCCGAGGACGCCCTCAACGGCGTCGTGAACAAATATTTTGAGCGTGCGGTGAGCGGCCATGTAACCCTCGAGAAGGCTGATTCAGGATTTCGTGTGAAGACGAGAGTGGCGCTTTCACGACGAATCGAGCTTGAAGCCACCGGGTTCGCGCATGACGCGCATGCGGCACTGGAAGCCGCTATCGAACATGCTGAAAAACGGCTCCGGCGTCACAAGAGGCGGCTGAAGAACCATCGTGGCACGGTCACCCAGGCGGAAGCTGACGACGTGCTGGCGGCACCGATGCTTGTCTACGCCTCGGCAGAACAACTGTCCGAAGAGGCAGGCGAGGGTGAGGCAGATATGCCTGCGGTGGTTGCCGAGCTGGCCTATGACATAGAGATGCTGACGGTTGAACAGGCGGTGATGAAGCTTGAACTGAGCGAGGCGCCGATGCTGATGTTCCGCAATGCCGCTCATCTGGGGCTGAATGTCGTACATCGCCGTGAGGATGGGTCAATCGGCTGGATCGATCCGCGTGGGGTGCGCAAGCTGAACAGTTAGGCGCCACTTTGATCAGGTACAGGCGACGGGTCGGACAGCCCGGCATGTAGCCCGGCAAATAGCCCGGCAAATAGCCAGTTGCCGCCGGTCGCCGTGGCCCGCGCCGGATCCATCAGGCACAGGCGTGCCACCCCGAAATGTGGTACCGGAATGCCGACAGCATGTTCGGGCTGTGCCGCCAGGGCAACGCTGATTGCCGCGCGAATGACGCCACCATGGGTCACCACAATGCGTGGTGTCGGGGTAAAGCTGGCGGCAAGATCATCCATCCACCCACGCACCTGGGTCACCAGATCGATGAAGCTTCCACCGTCTGGCGGCGTTGTGTCGGCGGTGACAAAGGACCAGTTGTGAAGCGGTCCGTCCTTGATCTCGTTCCAGACATCGCTCACTGGCCGGTCTGCCCATGCCCCGAATTCCATCTCGGCAAGGCGGCTGTCCTCATGTATCGCGGCAGGATCGAGATGTGGCATCAGAAGCGCCGCTGTCTGGCGCGTCCGGTGAAGCGGCGAGACATGCCACTCGGCGTCACTTGGCAGCATGCTGGTAATCGTCTCCAGCGCGTAGGGCTGGTCGATGATTGGCGGGTCTGAAGGCGGCACATGCCCCGGTTTTTTTACCACCGGCGCATGGCGAACGAGGAAGATATCCGCTGTTTCGGGATGGGTCGTCATGCCGCCACCAGCTTGGCAAGGCTGGCCCAGCAGGCCAGCAGGGCGATTTCACCGATGATTGTGGTTGCCCCCATCACATCGCCGGTCAGCCCTTTGATCTGACGCATGGCGAGGCTGCCGATCCACAATGTCAGTGCGACAACCGGCATCGCCATCATAAGCGTGGTGGTGACCCCGATGAGCCATGCCAGCGGCAGCAGCCAGATCAGCGCCCCGACGATCAGACGCAGGGTCCCCGGCTGCCCGGTCAGATGGGCAAGGCTGGCATGCGGGCTGATGCTGAAAGCAGACAGTTGTGCCACTGGCTGAAAGCGGCTTGCCGCCTGGATGAACGCAATGAACATGACAAGCTGGAGGCCGTCAAAGGCATCAAGGCATGCCATCAGCAGGCCAAGTCGCGCGGCGCTGGACAGGATCAGCGCCATCACACCATAGCTGCCGATCCGGCTGTCATGCATGATTCTGATTTTGCTTTCGACGTCACGCCCGCCGCCAAATCCATCGGCCATGTCGGCCAGCCCATCCTCGTGCATCGCTCCGGACAGCAGGGCCAGAACAAGCAGTCCGACCGCCGCGCTGACGAGTGGCGGCAGCATCGCTATTTCGGTCAGGGCAAGTGTGCCGCCTGCCACAGCGCCAATCACAAGACCGACAACGGGAAAGGCCCAGAGGGATGAAGTGAAGTCGGGTGGTCTGTCTTCGGGGAAGCGGTGCCAGGTCACCGGAATCCGGCTGAGCAACAGAAAGGCGGCAGCGCAGTCGCCGCGAAGTGACTGCCGCTGCGCTTTGTCAGTTTCTTTGGTCATTCCTTGTTGCTGACCCCGGCCTCGGCGAAGGTCGCCATGCCGTTATGTGTCGCCAGCGCAGCTCTTACCAGCATTGTGGCGACAGCGGCACCACTGGCTTCGCCAAGCCGCATGCGAAGATCAAGGAAGGGCTGCTTGCGAAGCGCCGAGGCAAGCCGCATATGACCCGGCTCGGGAGACAGGTGCGAGATCATGCAATGATCCAGCGCATCAAGCCTGTTGCCGACCGTCAGGGCAGACGCCGCCGCGGATGAGATAAAGCCGTCGAGCATCACTGGAATTCGACGCATACGCGCCTCAAGAACCGCGCCGGCAATGGCCGCAAGTTCACGCCCGCCATAGGCAGCCATGAGGTTCACAGCATCCTCCTGATCGTCGCCGTGACGGTCGATGGCTGCCTGCACAATCATGGCCTTGTGCGTCACACCCGCCTGGTCAAGGCCGGTGCCGGGCCCGACCCAGCCGCTGGCATTGCCGCCAAAACGGGCCATAGACATCGCCGCCGCGGATGTTGTGTTGCCGATCCCCATCTCGCCGACAATCAGATAGTCACATGTCTCACTGATCGCGGATGCCCCCGCATTCATCGCATGGACGACCTCGTCCGGATCCATCGCCGGCGCGGTGGTGAAGTCGATTGTGGGGCGATTGAGATCAAGCGCGGTCACGGACAGCTCCAGCCCGGCTGTCTCGCACAGCTGGTTGATCGCGGCACCACCGGCCTCGAAATTCCAGACCATCTGCTGTGTCACTTCAGGAGGGAACGGGCTGACACCCTGATTGACGACGCCATGATTGCTGGCAAAGACAAGGCATTGGCCAGCATCAAGGTGCGGTTTGTCGGTGCCCTGCCACTCTGCCATCCACAGCGCGATCTGCTCCAGCCTGCCAAGAGACCCTGGCGGCTTTGTCAACTGATCCTGACGCGCCGCGGCGCTGGCGCGCGATGTATCGTCCGCCTGGGGAAGCTGGTCAAGCAATTCCCGGATATGAGAGGCAGAGGAAAAGGATTGCATACGTGCGGACTCGAAGAAGCTCTGGTAACGAAACGGTGATTGTTTATGGCTGCGGTTTAATTCTTAACGCAAGCCCTGCCGTGACAAAAAACACCTCGTCAGCGAGAGCGGCGATCGCCTGGTTCAGCAGCCCGTTGGCATCACGGAACCGCCTCGACAGCGCATTGTCAGGCACGATCCCGAGCCCGGTCTCGCTTGCCACAAGCACAATCCGCCCGCTGCATTCGGCAAGGCTGTCGAGCAACGCGCCGCGAGCGGCGTCAAGATCATGTTCATGGATCAACAGGTTGGTTGTCCAGACACTCAGGCAGTCAACCAGGATGCTGGTATTTCCGGCATCAGCGGTCCGCAGCGCGCCTGGCAGATCGGTCGGTGCCTCGACAAGCTGCCACTCTGGCCCGCGACGGTCACGGTGGAGCTGGATCCGCGATTGCATTTCATCATCGAAGATTTCTGCTGTCGCGATGTAGAGAAGCTGGCTTCCGTTCTGCTTTGCATGGTCTCCGGCAAGCTGTTCGGCATGTGCCGACTTGCCTGACCTTGCGCCACCAAGAATGAACTGGATATGGGCCACGGATGAGGTCTCCCTGATGGCGGCCACGCCGCCGACGAGCTGTGTTTAGCATTCCTCGCGCCGGTGGCAAGCCAAAGCTGCTTCTCGGGCACTGTTGGGTGCCGGATGGCCGATTTGGGAATATAGCATGTCATTTTTTGAACGATGGCGGCACTGACGGCTGATACCGTCAGTCTGAAGATTTCAGCGAGGTGACCATGTCTCCGACTGTTACTGATGCGCCGCAGCGCGCCCGCCGCCGCCGCCGTGGGGGAGAGGCTACGCCAAAGAAACCCTTTCTGGCTGAGCAGCTTCCCTGGGGAGCAGCCACCTATCTTGATGACCCGACCCAGCCGATCGATGCCGAAGGCGTAGAGGCGATTCACAATGCCAGCATGCGCATTCTGGAAGAGATCGGTATCCTGTTCCTGAATGATGATGCGCTGGATGTTCTCAAGGCAGCAGGCTGCGACGTCGATTATGAGACCAAGCGCGTCCGCATGGATCGTGGCTTTGTTGCCGAGATGGCGGAAAAGGCACCGGCGCAATTCACCATCACCCCGCGCAATCCTGATCGCGAGATCACCGTTGGCGGCCGACATTTCAATTTCGGTCAGGTGGCGTCTGCCCCCAATGTGATGGATCTGGACCGCGGGCGGCGGGTTGGCAACCGCGCTGACTTTCAGGACCTCTTGCGGCTGTCACAGGCCTATAACTGCATGCGTTTCAACTGTGGCTATCCGGTGGAACCGATCGACATCCATGCCTCAATCCGGCATCTGGACGCGCATTACGACATCCTGACGCTGACCGACAAGGTGATCCATGCCTATTCGCTGGGCCCCGAGCGCATCGAGGATGTCATGGAAATGGTCCGCATTGCCGGCGGGATGACGGCCGAGGAATTCGAATCGCGGCCGCATATGTTCACCAACATCAATTCGTCCTCGCCGCTCAAGCATGACTGGCCGATGCTGGATGGCGCGATGCGCGCGGCACGGCGTGGTCAGGTGGTGTTCATCTCGCCCTTCACCCTGGCCGGTGCCATGGCGCCGGTGACGATCGCAGGCGCGGTGACGCAGCAGAATGCCGAGGGTCTTGCCGCTGTCGCGCTGCTGCAACAGGTTCGCGAGGGGGCCCCGTGTGTCTACGGAGCCTTCACAAGCAATGTCGACATGAAGACCGGCGCGCCGGCCTTTGGCACGCCGGAATATGTGCGGGCGATGCAGATGTCGGGGCAGATGGCACGGCGCTATGGGCTGCCATGGCGGGCGTCAAACGCCAATGCCTGTAACGCGCCGGATGCGCAGGCCATCTGGGAATCAGTCTTCTCGCTTCAGGGCAGCTGTTCGGGGCATGCCAACATGATCTATCACGCTGCCGGCTGGATGGAGGGCGGATTGTCAGCCAGTTTCGAGAAGTTTGTGATCGATTGTGAGGTTCTTCAGCAGATCATCTACACCAATCGCCCGGTACCGATCAGCGAGGATGATCTGGCTGTCGAGGCAATCGGCGCTGTTGGTCCGTTTGGGCATTTCTTTGGGGCTGAACATACAAAGGAACGCTTTCGCGACGCTTTCTACGCGCCGCTGATGTCCGACTGGCGGAATTACGAGAGCTGGGAAGAAAGCGGAGCCCTCTGGACACACCAGCGTGCCAACGCCGCCTGGAAGCAGATACTGGCCGAGTACGAAAAGCCGCCACTCGACACCGCTGTCGATGAGGAGCTGTGTGCCTTTGTTGCCCGCCGCAAGGAAGAGGGCGGCGCGCCGACCGATTTCTGATCGACGGGCCACCTGTCTGGCAGGCTAGAACAGCGGTCCGGCAGCCAGGGCGCGTTCAAACATCTGCGGATCGACATTGCCGCCCGAGGCCACAGCCACGGCGCAACCTGTATCGCCCGGCAATCTGTTGTCGAGCGCTGCCGCCAGAGCGACGGCACCTCCCGGCTCGATCACCAGCTTCAGGTGTTTGAACGCTGTTGCCATCACCTGCAGCACCAGCTCGTCACTGACGGCAAAGCCGCCGGCAAGCGTGCGGCTGTTGATGCCGAACGTGATCTCTCCCGGGCTTGGCGTGACCACAGCATCGCAGATTGACCTGTTGGCCGGATCAACAGACTGGATCTGGCCGCTTTCAAGAGAGCGGATGGTATCATCGAATCCTTCGGGCTCCGCCGCCCAGATTTTGGCCTCTGGTATCTCTGATGCCACCGCTGTGCTGATCCCGGCGATCAACCCGCCGCCACCGCAACAGCTGATGACATGGTCTGGTAAGGCTTTGGCCTCGGCACATTGCGCCGCGATTTCCAGCCCGATCGTTCCCTGGCCAGCGATCACGCGGACATCCTCGAACGGCCGGATCAGCTCGGCATTGCGGTCCTTGGCGATGGCGTTGCCGATGGTCTCGCGGCTTTCGGAATAGCGATCATAGGTGACAACCTCGGCACCATAGGACCTTGTGCCTTCAATCTTCAGCGCTGGTGCATCCGCCGGCATCACGATGACAGCACTCATGCCACGCCGGCTGGCGGCACGTGCCACAGCCTGGGCATGGTTGCCGCTGGAATAGGCGACAACAGTGCGCACGCTGTCGGGAAGGCTCATCACCGCATTGGTCGCACCGCGAAGCTTGAACGAGCCGGTATGCTGCAGGTTCTCGCATTTCACCAGCAGGCGAAACCCAAGCCAGTCATTCAGTCTGGGTGACTCCAGCAGGGGGGTCACGATGGTGTGGGGTGCGATCCGTTCGGCTGCGGCGCGGATGTCCTCGATATCGACCGCGGGGCGTGTGCTGTGCTGGTTCATGGACTGGGACCCTGTTTCTGATGGGGCTGGACGGCATGGCCTGTGAGCCAACCCCGAGCCTATCGGATGGTGAGAGCAGCAGCAACCTGGGGGCCAACAGCCATGGTAATGACACCCATGGCGGATGCCGATACCGCACGGAATGCACACTTGTCATCATGCGGCAGCGCGCCTATTTTGGGGCGCTGAACCTTTGAAACGGCCTGAAAACAGGTCAGAAACCGGAAAGTCCCATGGCACAGACAGACACATCGCCCTTTATCGGGTCCTACACCGCGCTGATCACACCGTTCAGCAACGGTCAGGTCGATGAGGCGGCTTTCCGAAAACTGGTCGATTTCCAGATCGAGAACGGGACGCATGGTCTTGTGCCGGTTGGCACAACCGGCGAATCGCCGACGCTGTCGCATGAAGAGCATGACCGTGTGGTCGAACTGTGCATCGAACAGGCGGCTGGCCGCGTGCCGATCATTGCCGGTGCCGGGTCGAACAGCACGGCGGAGGCTGTACGCCTTGCCCGGCACGCAGCCGATGCAGGTGCCGATGGCGTCCTGATTGTCAGCCCCTATTACAACAAGCCGACGCAGGAAGGGCTGTTTCGCCATTTCACCGCGGTTGCCGAGGCGGTGGATGTCGCCGTGATCGTGTATGACATTCCCGGTCGTTCGATCGTGCGGGTAGCGGACGATACGCTTGTGCGGATGGCCGAGGCCTTTCCGAATATCGTCGGCATCAAGGATGCAACCACCGAGGTCGGGCGCCCGCCGCGGCTCCGGAACCTTCTTGGAACCGGCTTTGCCCAGCTTTCCGGCGAGGATGCCACCACCCTGCCATATCTGGGGGGCGGTGGTCATGGTGCGATTTCGGTGACATCGAACATCGCGCCGCGGCAGATGGCCGACATGCACAATGCCTGGCAGGCTGGTGACATTGCCACCGCGCAGCAGATCAACGATCGCATGATCGATGTTCATGACGCGATGTTCTGTGAAGCCAGCCCGGGACCGGTGAAATATGCTGCCGAACTTCTCGGGATCTGCAGCGCCGACACACGGCTGCCGCTGTGCGAGATAGCCGACAGCAGCAAGGCGCAGGTCGAAAGCGCGCTCCGCGGTGCCGGGTTGATGAATTAGCGGGTATGTGATCTGCCCTCTGAAGCAGACTACCGACGCAGAGCACTGAAGCAGAATATTGAACCAGAGAATGGCCCGGCCGGACATCAGACCGGGCCCGGCTGGCAGGAACCGTCCCATGTCCAAAGGACATATCACCACTGGCCGTGTCGCGGAAAACCGCCGCGCGAGGCATGAATATCAGATCGAGGAGACACTCGAGACCGGGCTGATCCTGCGCGGCAGCGAGGTGAAGTCGCTTCGTACCGGCCGCGCAAGCATCGCTGAAAGTTACGCCGGGGAAGATCGGGGCCGGCTGGTGCTGTTCAACGCAAACATCCCGATCTATGAGCCGGCGCGGGACAATCACGAACCCAAACGCCCACGGGAATTGCTGGTCAAGACACGCGAACGAAACAAGCTTCTTGGGCTGGTCAGGCGCGAGGGCATGACGCTTGTCCCGCTGGCGCTCTATTTCAATGATCGCGGGGTTGCCAAGCTACAGCTCGGGCTTGCCAAGGGTCGGAAGAAACAGGACAAGCGCCAGGCGGCAAAGGATCGCGACTGGGGCCGGCAAAAGGCCCGCCTTCTTCGGAGCAAAGGCTAGCGTCGTTCGGTTGCCCATCCTGCTTTTATACCAGTGAAAATAGCGGTGAACATCGCGTCGGTCAGGCGACCGGTCTGCGTGTTGTACCGCGAGCAATGATAAGAGCTGACAATCCGCAGGCCGCGCTGGCCGGCCATGCCGTGCCAGCTGTTTCCATGCCCGAAAGGAAGGTCTGCTGGACGAAGGTCAAGGCAACGGCAGGTGGCGTCATGCGCCAGCCGGCCCAGCGTCAGAATCGTGTCGAGATGCGGCATTGCCTCGATCTCGGCTTGCAGGAAAGGCCGGCAACCATTGACCTCGGCAGCGACCGGCTTGTTGTCGGGGGGCAGGCAACGAACAGCGTTGGTGATCCGGACATCACGCAGCACGACGTCGTCATCACCATCCGGATGATAGTGGCCAGTGGCGAGTCCGTGCCGGCCCAGCATCTGAAACAGATAGCCGCCGGCGGCATCGCCGGTGAAGGGGCGCCCTGTCCGGTTGGCGCCCTGGCGACCCGGTGCCAGACCGATGATCAGCAGGCGCGACCCAAGATCGCCAAGCGAGGGGACAGGGGCGTTATGCCAGTCGGGGTGGCTTGCCCGGCAGCTGTCACGAAGCGCGACAAGCCGAGGACAGGTCTGGCAGTTCGCGTCAGGCTGTGCCGGATAAGCCAAGATGCCTTACTCGTCGGCTGCCTTTGCGGGTTCGGTGTTCTCCCGTGGCGGACGGGTGATCACATTACGGATGGATTCCATCTCGACAAACTCATCAGCCATGCGGCGCAGGGCGTCAGCCGCCATCGGTGGTGACGTCTTTGTCGTCGAGACAACAGTGACGCGGACCCCAAGCCCCTGAACATCTTCCAGCAGACGGCAGAAATCACCGTCGCCCGAGAACAGCACAGCATGGTCGATTTGCGGCGCGAGGCGCAGCATGTCGAGGGCGATTTCCATGTCCATATTGCCCTTGACGCGGCGCTTGCCTGTTTCCGGATCGGTAAATTCACGGGTCAGTTTGCTGACCACGGCGTACCCGTTATAGTCCAGCCAGTCGATAAGCGGGCGGAGCGGCGAGTATTCCTGATCCTCGGGAAGGGCAGTGTAATAATAGGCTCTGATCAGCCGTGCGTCCTTGGCGAAATGGGCGCGCATCTTTGCATAATCGATGTCCATGCCAAGCGACCGTGCCGCCGCATAGAAGTTTGAGCCGTCAATGAACAGAACTGTTTTTTCACTAAAGGGAACAGGTGACATGAGAAAAATCTCTCTTTGAAAATTTAAAAATAAGGCTT
>NTKV01000048.1 GCA_002457745.1 SAR116 cluster bacterium MED-G06
TGATCTGCCTGTCCATGATCTGCCTGTCGATGACCTGGGTGTCGATGACCTGTCTGTCGATGATCGATCTGTCTAACAGGCGTCTTATGCGTCCCACTTCTGGCTGTTTCCGACCGCGATGACCGATAAACTCAGCGACCTGCGCCAGACGATCAATCAACTGGACGATGATATCCTCGCCCTGGTGCGCCGGCGGATGGAGCTCGCCGCCGATGTTATCGCCGCGAAGAGTGACTCCGTCGCCTACCGGCCCGGCCGCGAGGCCGAAGTGATAAAGCGGCTGATTGCGGCGGCCCCGGACCTGCCAGCACAGCTGGTCGCCAATGTCTGGCGGCAGCTGATGACGGCCAGCACATCGCTGCAGAATGGTGCCATCCGTGTTGCTGTGCACCGCGGCGCAATGGCAGTGGCAGGGTGGCATTTCGGTGCCATGTTCCGGATTGACGAATGTGAAGACATGCCGGCCCTTCAGGATCTGATGGCCGCAGGTGATGCTGATTTCGCGCTTGTGCCAGACACCTGCGAGGCTGAGCTTGCCGCCTGGCTTCTTGCCGACGAGACCATTCATGTCATCGCGCACACCCCGCTTCTGGGATCGCAGGCGATGCCGCCGGTCTGGATGCTGGGACGCCATCCGGCCGATCAGGTCGACGAGGAGACAAGCATCATCGCCCATGACAGCGGTTCCGGATCGCGGATTGTCACCCGTCAGGGGCGGGTTACGGCGCCGCTGGCGGATCTGGCCGGGCCTCACCGTGTGATCGGCGTCATTGCCAGCGCGGCGCTGAATGACTAGAAGCGTGGCATGAGTGTTATCTATGACAAAATCGCCATCATCGGCGTCGGGCTGATCGGGGCGTCGATCGCCCTTGGCGCACGCCGTGCGGGTCTTGCCGGTCATGTTGTCGGATGTGATGCCGACCCTGCCGTCGCGCCCGAGGTTGACAGGCTTGGCCTTGTCGACAGTTTCACCACGGATGCGGTTGAGGCTGTTGCCGATGCTGATCTGGTGATCATGGCTGTTCCGGTTGGCGTGCTTGGTGATCTCGCCGCCGCCATCATCCCGGCGATGAAGGAAGGTGCGGTCCTGACCGACACCGGATCGACAAAACGTTCGGTGATCCGTGACGTAGACCCGCATGTTTCCGGCCATATCCACTGGCTGCCGTCGCACCCGCTCGCCGGCACTGAACATTCGGGTCCCGCAGCAGGCTTTGCCAAGCTGTTCGAGGGCCGCTTCTGGCTGATTCTGCCGCGCGAGGTGCCGGAAGAGGTGGTGGCGCGCTTCGAGCAGTTCGTGTCCGGCATGGGATCGGTCTGTGAGCGCATGGATGCCGATTACCATGACAAGGTGCTGGCGCTGACCTCGCATTTGCCACATCTGATTGCCTATACCATTGTGGCCACGGCGGTAGATCTGGAGAGCCAGCTGAAGAATGACGTGATCCGGTTCTCCGCCTCGGGATTTCGTGACTTCACCCGCATTGCCGCGTCTGATCCGGTGATGTGGCGCGACGTCTTCATCAATAATGACGAGGCGGTGCTGGAGATGCTGCAGCGATTCTCCGAGGATCTGTCCTATCTGCAGCGTGCCATCCGCTGGGGCGAAAAGGACAAGCTGGAAACGCTGTTCAGCCGCACCCGCGAGATTCGCCGCTCGATCATTGACGCCGGCCAGAGCTAGGCAGCCGCCGCGCGGCTCGCCATCTCCGCCCATTTACAGACAGGCCTATGTTCGAACAGGTCTATATGCCGATGGTTTCAGCCAGATATTTGGCATATTCGCGGGCCAGAAGGCGGAGCATTGCCCGGTCCCGCCACCAGTCATCGAGACGAAGATCATCCGGCGTCACCGCCCATTGATACAGGTCGAATTCCGGCATTTCCCTGGCAAAGACAACAAGTGCCCGCGGCATGTGATAGTTTGCCGTGACAAGCCGCAGGGTGCGCATCTCGTGCAGCATCGCCCAGCGCCGCGCCGCGATTGCGTTGCCACGTGTGTTGTCAGCGGTGAAATCAAGCTCGACGCAGCAGAACAGCGCGTTCGCCTCACGGTCATTCAGCTCCAGTTCCTGGATCAGAACGGCGCGGTTCACCCCTTCGCCAACGCCCGAGATCAGCATCCGGTCGGCCTTGCCTTCGGTCAGAAGCCTCAGCCCGTCATCAAGACGCTGCTGCCCACCGGTGACGACAATGATTCCATCTGTGAACTGAAGGTTTCCGCCAGGCGATTTTGGCAGGGTCAGCACGAAATGCTGCAAGCCGGCGATCAGCGAGGCCAGAGCGATCACCGCATAGACCGCCGCATATCGCAAGGTCCGGCCCTGTGGTTCAAGTCCGGGTTTGTCCGGATCGTGTCTGTCCGGGCCGGGTTCTGCCAGAGCAGTCTGCCGATCTGTTTTCGGGTCTGTCGTCATGCTGTATCTGATATCACGCTGCGTCTGAAACCAGAACAAATGTAGCACAAAACCACATCGGACAAGGTAAAAAGCATCGCGATGGCGGCAGGCCACCCGCCAATGCGTTGATTTTCGCGCGCCGCTCTTTGGTCTGAAGGCACTCTGCGATAAGGTAGCGAAGGCGCGGACAGCGTCGGCAACTGTGAACGGACGGTGCATGCTTCTGACCTGCCCGAACTGCGAAACCGTGTTTCGCATCGATAGTGACCGTATTGGCCCGCAGGGGCAGTCGGTGCGGTGCTCGGTCTGTGCGCATGTCTGGCAGGCGGACCCACCGATGCTGATGCCCGAAGCCGAGGCCGGTGAGATGCGCAACGCGCTTGGCGCCGTGCTGACGCCCTTCATCATTCTGGTTCTGATCCTCGGGATCGGCATTGGCGCTGTCCAGCAGCGCTCCACCATCACCGCCTATGCCCCGGGGCTGATCCCCGTCTATGACCGGCTGGGCATGGCTGTGCGACCACAGATCGACAAGCTGCAGATTATTGACCTTGATGCCGACTATGCCGGCGATACGCTGCGGCTTCGTGGCAGGCTGATGAACCAGGCGGCTGTCTATGTTCATGCACCGGCGCTGGAAGTCACGGTCCTGTCGGCCGGCGGTGAGGCCCTGGTCACCGAGATCATCCAGCCGGATGACGCCATCATCAGGCCAGCACATGCAACGGCGTTTTTCGCGCAGCTGGTGATGGAGGAGGGGCGCGAGCCTACGGTGACAGTGACCATGCGCAGCGACGCGGTTATCCGCACCGCCCCCTGATCACAGGAAGACTGCCAGAAACGGGTCAGGTGAAGGCTGGAAGCTCTTCTTCCGCCAGCAGATCGGCGACGCTGCGCTGCCGGCGCAGAACATGAAGCTCGCCGTCAAGCACCATCACTTCGCCGGCGGGCGGGCGGGTGTTGTAGGAGGATGCCATGACGGCGCCATAGGCACCGGCCGACATCACCGCCAGAAGGTCACCACCGGCAAGCGACGGCATCATCCGGTCCAGCCCCAGATAGTCACCTGTCTCGCAGACCGGCCCGACGATATCGGCGGGGCCCTCCATGCTGCCAAGCGGACCGACAGGCTGGATGGCGTGATGCGCCTCATACAGGGTCGGGCGAAGAAGGTCATTCATCGCCGCATCGACAATCACGAACCGCTTGTTGTCACCATGTTTGACATGGATCACGGCACTCATCAGCAGGCCGCTATTGGCCACAATCGACCGTCCGGGCTCGAAGCCCAGCCGGAATCCGGTATCGGCAAAAATCTGCTCGACCAGGGCACCATAGGCGGTGAAATCGGTTGGCTCGCCATGCTGGTAATCGACACCGATGCCGCCACCAAGGTCCAGGATTGGCACCGGCAGCCCTTCACCGCGAAGGGCTGTGCCAAACTCCAGCAGGGCGCCGTAGGCACGCTCGAACGGGTCCAGATCGAGGATCTGTGAGCCGATATGGACGGCGAGCCCGGCCGGCGTGATATGGGCGTCCTCTGCCATCTGCCGGTACAGGGTGGCAGCTTCGTTCTGTGAGGTGGAGACGCCGAATTTGGTGGAGCGCTGACCCGTCGAGATTTTCGCGTGGGTCTTTGGCGCCACATCAACATTGACGCGAAGTGCCACCGGCGCGGTTACACCGCGGGCCGCCGCCACCTGGCTGATCATCTCGATTTCCTGCTGGCTTTCGGCGTTGATCTGGCCGATGCCGGCATCAAGCGCCGCACCAATTTCGGCAGCGGTCTTGCCAACACCGGAAAAGACGATCTTGTCGGCTGCGACGCCGGCGGCAAGGGCGCGTTCCATCTCGCCGCCCGAAACGATATCGGCCCCGGCACCCTGGCGCGCCAGAAGCGCGATCACACCAAGCGCTGAGTTCGCCTTCAGGGCGAAATGCACGGTGCCGTTCACCGGCGCTACAGCGGCAGCGAAGCGGGTGAAATCATCGCGGATGCCGTCACCGGCATAGACATAGAGCGGGGTGCCGTGGCTGGCGGCGATGTCGGCGAGGCGGAGTCCGCCTACGCTCAGCATGCCCTCGGAATCGCGGGTGAATGACGACATGGAAGATCCTCTGCTGTCGGCGCTCAGGAACTGCTGCCGGTGTCAGCCGGCACGTCCGAGGGGCGATAGGGGTCGCCCCGCTTGCCACAGGCGGTCAACCCGCCAAGCGCCAGCATCAGCACCATGATCATCACGCCAATTTGTTTTGCAGCCATGACTGTCTTCCTTGTTCTGGCGAACCGCTTTGATCGGTCCCGGTTAATGGTTACATATCGAGGCCGAAGCGGGTCCGTGCCTCGGCAATGCGCGCGCGCACCTCATCAGGCGCGGTGCCGCCAAAGCTCTTGCGCATGGCAACGGCAGCCTCGCAGGACAGGATATCCATCACATCTGCGGTGATACGCGGCTCGACAACCTGCATCTCCTCAAGGCTCAGCGCGTCGAGATCGCATCCCTTGTCGGCCGCGATGGCAACGATGGAGCCGCTGACATGGTGGGCCTCGCGGAAGGGCAGGCCAAGATCCCGCACAAGATAGTCGGCAAGATCGGTGGCCGTCGGAAAGCCCTGTTCAAGCGCGGCGCGCATGTTCTGCGGATGTGCTGTCAGGTCAGCCACCATGCCGGTGGTCGCGGCGATGGCGATGCCAAGCGCATCGGCGGCGTCGAACACGCCTTCCTTGTCTTCCTGCATGTCCTTGCCATAGGCAAGCGGCAGCCCTTTCAGCACGATCAGCAAGCCGTTCAGCGCGCCAATGATGCGCCCCGGCTTTGCGCGCACAAGTTCGGCGGCGTCGGGGTTGCGCTTCTGCGGCATGATCGAGGAGCCGGTTGTGAAGGCGTCTGACAGGCTGATGAAGCCGAACCTGTCGGAACACCAGATCACCATTTCCTCGGCGAGGCGGGACATATGGACCGAGCAGATTGCCGCTGCCGCCAGAAATTCCAGCGCGAAGTCGCGGTCCGAGACAGCATCCATGGCGTTTGCCATCGGACGCTCGAATCCAAGAAGCTCGGCTGTCATATGACGGTCTGTCGGAAAGCCGGTGCCGGCAAGCGCAGCCGCGCCAAGGGGCGATTCGTTCAGCCGCGCACGGGCATCTGCAAAGCGGCCACGATCGCGTCCGAACATCTCGACATAGGCCATCAGGTGAAACCCGAAGGTCACCGGCTGCGCTGTCTGAAGATGGGTGAAGCCCGGCATCAGCGTGTCGGCATGTTCGGCGGCCCGCCGCAACAATGTGTCCTGGAGTGCGGCAAGCGAGGCATCCACGGACTCGATCAGCTCGCGGACCCACAGCCGGAAATCGGTGGCCACCTGGTCATTGCGCGAACGGGCCGTATGAAGACGGCGCGCCGGCTCGCCGATCAGTTCGGCAAGCCGCGATTCGATGTTCATATGGATGTCTTCGAGCGCTGCGGAAAAGGTGAATGTGCCGCTGCCGATCTCCTCGGCAATGCTCTGCAGCCCGCCATGAATGGCGTCACGGTCAGCCTCGCTGATGATGCCACAGGCCGCCAGCATGCTGGCATGCGCGCGCGACCCGGCGATATCCTGCTGATACAGCCGCTTGTCATACCCGATCGAGGCGTTGATCTCCTGCATCAGCTGCGAGGGTCCGCTTGAGAAGCGTCCGCCCCAGATGCTAGACTTGCCGCTCTCGGCCCCGGGGATGTCCTTATCGCTGCCGGTCATGGCCTGGTCTGCCCCCTGTGGATGGCATCAAGATCCGCAATGGCGGACCTTCTCTATCTGGAAAAAGTGCATGTTTTATAAACGGCTTTTGTCAATATTACAGCCAAAAACGCGGGTGCTGCACGCCACCGTGCAGGCTCTGGCGATCTCTGCCATGGTGCTGGCGGTGCCGATGGCAGCCATGGCCGAGGGTGTGCCCACGCCACCGGACCGCGAGAAGGCATCGCCGATGCTCTCGCAGCTTGTTGACGAGAGCGGCAAGGACTTCACCATGGCAGAGCTTGCCGAGGGCCCGGTGCTGGTCAATTTCTGGGCCACATGGTGCGCGCCCTGTATTGCCGAATTGCCATCATTGTCACGCGCCGCCGCGGCGCTTGCCGATGACGGGGTGACGGTGCTGCTGGTGTCGATCGACCGGGGCGGGGCGAAGAAAGCGCTGCCCTTCCTGAAGAAGCATGGTGTCAGCGGCGTGAAGCTTGGCTTTGATCCCAGGGCAAAGCTGTCACGCGAGACAGGGGTGCGCGGGCTGCCGACAACGCTGCTGCTGAACGCAGGACAGAGGGACGCCTGGCGCTTTGTCGGGCCGTTTGAATGGGACGAGCCGGCAATGCTCGACATCATTCGCGGGTTGCTGGCAGCGCCATCCGGCTAGTTGCCGGCGGATGGCGTTACGGCATGAAAAAGGGCGGCCACGGGCCGCCCTTTCGGTTTCCTTGTCAGGCTGGTGTCAGCCAAGCTTTGTTTCCAGCTCGGGAACAGCCTCGAACAGGTCGGCGACAAGGCCGAAATCGGCAACCTGGAAGATCGGTGCCTCTTCATCCTTGTTGATGGCGACGATGACCTTGCTGTCCTTCATGCCGGCAAGGTGCTGGATTGCACCGGAAATACCGACGGCAACATAAAGGTCCGGCGCGACAACCTTGCCGGTCTGGCCTACCTGATAGTCATTCGGGACAAAGCCGGCATCAACCGCGGCGCGCGAGGCCCCGACGGCGGCACCAAGCTTGTCGGCGACCTTTTCCAGCATCGCGAAGTTCGCGCCGTCCTGCATGCCACGGCCACCAGAGATGACGATCGGCGCACTGGTCAGTTCCGGACGCTCGGAGCTGGACAGCTCCGACTTCACATAGCTCGACAGACCGCTGTCACCGCCGGCATCCACAGCCTCGATGACGGCGCTGCCGCCTTCTGCTGCAGCGGCCTCGAAAGCAGTGCCGCGAACGGTCACAACCTTGATGGCCTCACCCGAGGTGACGGTGGCGATGGCGTTGCCGGCATAGATCGGCCGCTGGAAGGTGTCAGCGCTGTCGACCTTGATGATGTCGGAGACCTGCATCACGTCGAGAAGGGCGGCAACGCGCGGCATGATGTTCTTGCCGGTGGTCGTGGCCGGGGCCATCAGGTGCGTGTAGCCCGTGGCGATCGACTGGATCAGCGGGGCCACATTCTCGGCAATGCCGTGGGCCATGCTGGCGTCGGCCGCTGTCAGGACCTTGGCAACACCGTCGATGGTGGCCGCGGCACTGGCGACATCGCCGCTGGCATCACCGGCGACAAGCATATGGATTTCGCCGCCGATTTCCTTCGCGGCGGTCACGGTGTTCAGCGTGGCTGGCGCCAGCTGGCCATTGTCATGGTCTGCAAGGATCAGGATGCTCATGATCAGATCACCTTTGCTTCGTTTTTCAGTTTGTCCACAAGGTCACCTACATCGGATACCCTGATTCCGGCTTCGCGGGCAGGTGGCTCTTCGACGCGGGTGATGGTCAGGCGCGGTTCGATGTCGACACCAAGATCGGCGGCACTCAACGAGTCCAGCGGCTTTTTCTTGGCCTTCATGATGTTCGGCAGTGAGGCGTAACGCGGCTCGTTCAGGCGAAGATCGACGGTGACAACTGCCGGCATCTTCACTTCCAGATGCTCAAGACCGCCATCAACCTCGCGGACCACGGCAGCAGAGTCGCCCTTGATCTCGATGCCGGACACGAAGGTGCCCTGCGCCCAGCCAAGAAGCGCGGCCAGCATCTGGCCGGTCTGGTTGCAGTCGTCATCGATGGCCTGCTTGCCAACGAACACCAGTCCCGGCTCCTCGCGGGCAACAACCTCTTTCAGAAGCTTGGCAACGGCCAGCGGCTCGATCTCATGCGGGGCTTCGATATGGATGCCGCGATCGGCGCCCATCGCCAGAGCCGTGCGGATGGTCTCCTGATTCTGGCTTGGGCCGATTGAAACGGCAACCACCTCGTCGGCACCACCAGCTTCCTTCAGCCGCAGCGCTTCCTCGACCGCGATTTCATCAAACGGGTTCATCGCCATTTTCACGTTGGCGAGTTCGACACCGCTATTGTCGGCCTTCACGCGAACTTTGACATTATAGTCAATCACGCGCTTTACCGGGACTAGCACCTTCATTTCTTGCTCCTCTGTCAGGATTCCGGAATTCTGCCCAAGGGATAAACCCCCGGAAGGCTGAAAACTTGCTTAATTCTGGCCAGAATTTTGTCCGGGACGCCACAGGATGTCGGTTTTGCCGCCATCATTCAAGGTGCGGGCCAGCACAAACAGGTGATCGGACAGCCTGTTGATGTAGCGCATTGCCGGTTCGCTCAGCACTTCCTCGCTACCCAGTTCGGTCATCTTGCGTTCGGCGCGGCGCGTCACGGTGCGGGCCAGATGCAGCCAGGCGGCGGCGGCAGAGCCGCCGGGCAGGATGAAGCTTGTCAGCGGTTGCAGGTTGGCATTCATGGCGTCGATCTCGGTTTCGAGCCGCGTCACTTGATCATCCGTGATGCGAAGGGCCGGCGTGTCGCTTTCCGGTGTGGCAAGATCGGCACCAAGATCGAACAGGTCATTCTGGATCCGCCCCAGCATCTCGTCGAACGCGCCGTCACAATGAAGCCTGGCAAGGCCGATCACCGAGTTCGCCTCATCGACTTCGCCAAATGCGGCCGGACGACCCGAATGTTTCGCCACACGGCGCCCATCGACAAGGCTGGTATCGCCACTGTCACCCGTGCGCGTGTAGATCTTGTTCAGTTTCACCATGAATGGACGTCCTTCTTACGTGGCCTTCTTGTGCGGCCTTCTGTGGCCTTCTTGTGTGGCCCTCTGGCGCGCCGACTTCAGCCGGTGCTGCGCCGCCACCAGATCAGGCCAAGAATCACAATCAGCGCGACGGCCTGGAAAATGATGCGGTAGCGCATGATCCGGTTGGAATTCTTGACATTGTAGTCACCGCCCCGCGCCATGGTCATGACGCCCCAGCCGAGAATGCCGGCGACGATCGCCAGTGCGATAACGAGAATGATCTTGTCCGGAGCCATGGTCTGACAGGTGCCTTGGTTGAGGTGGTAGCTGATACATAGTCCGGCGCCGATCGAAAAGCTAGATCACTGCCTAGATATCGCCAAGCTCGGCGTCAAAGCGTCGCGCCGCCGCGACAAGCGTGTTGCGAAGAAGACAGGCGATGGTCATCGGGCCAACGCCGCCCGGCACCGGCGTGATCGCACCAGCAACGGCAGCGGCGCTGTCGAAATCGACATCGCCCGTCAGCCTGAATTTGCCCTCACCACGCTCCGGAGCCGGCACCCGGTTGATGCCGACATCGATAACGGTTGCCCCCGGCTTGACGAAATCACCGGTGATCATCTCCGGCCTGCCGACGGCGGTCACCAGAATATCGGCGGCGGCGCAGACGGCGGCCAGGTCGCGGGTGCGCGAATGCGCGATGGTGACCGTGCAGTTCTGCTGCAACAGAAGCTGCGCCATCGGCTTGCCGACAATGTTGGATCGTCCGACAACAACGGCGTTGAGGCCGGACAGGTCGCCGAGTTCATCCTGAAGCAGCAGCAGGCAGCCGAAAGGTGTGCAGGGAACAAGTGCAGGCTGGCCGGTTGCCAGATTGCCGGCATTGACGACATGGAATCCGTCGACATCCTTGTCCGGCGTGATCGCATTGATCACCGCTGCCTCGTCGATCTGGTCGGGAAGCGGCAGCTGCACAAGAATGCCGTCAACACCGTCATCGTTGTTCAACTTGTCAATCAGGTCCAGAAGCTCGACCTCGCCGGTGTCGGCGTCCAGCCGGTGCTCGATAGAGCGCATGCCGGCGGCGGTGGTCCGCTCGATCTTGTTGCGGACATAGACGGCGCTTGCCGCATTGTCGCCGACAAGAACCACAGCAAGCGCGGGTGGTCTGCCGATGGTGGCGGCAAGCGTCGTTGCGTGCTCACCAACCTTTGCCACCAGCTTGTCGGAAAAGGCCTTGCCGTCAATCAGCCGTGCCGCGGTCATGTTATGTCCCCCACAATTCCATCACCAGTTCAATGTTGGCGCATGATGCGCCGCAGTGTCATTTGTCCCCGCCGGATTTGCGTCGCTTTGTTCCCCCGGCGCGACATCACACACATGGCGGGTGGCGTGGCGATGCCCCGGTGGCCGTCTTCCTGTTACGGACCCTCCTGTCACCTTACAAGCAGGCCGATCAGAAGATTGCGAAGGAAATTCGCCGCCAGCAACAGGACAATCGGGCTGATGTCGATGCCGCCAAGATCGGGAAGCACCCGCCGCACCAGCGCCATCAGCGGTTCATGGATGCGCCCCAGGAAATTGGTCGCCATACGCACGATTGGTTGCCATGGGTTGATGATGCGAAAGGCGACAAGCCAGTTGATGATCACATAGGCAAGCAAGGTCCAGACATAGAGGTTGACGATCTGGTCGATGAGCAGAATCAGGGCGGTCATTGCATGCCTTTCAGGTTGCGTTTCCGGTCGCCAATCTACACGCAGGACGGGCCAAGATTCAATGCCATCGGCACAGCTGCCCCGGCAGATGTTTCAGCCGGCACGGGGTTGCACCGGGCCTGTGGACGCTTTACACCACCCGCATGTCGACAAACGCCACACCATCGCGGAAATCTGCGCGCCTTGCCCTCATCACCGCCGCCATCGCCATCTTCCTGACCGTGGCCGGTGCGGTCTTCTGGCTGTCCGAGCAGCAGGCCCGCAAGATGAATGTCGGCCTGCCTGATTTCCGCGGGGATCTGTTCACCCTTGTCGATCAGACAGGCATGGAACGTCGGCCGGAGGATTTTGTCGGCGCGCCAGTGGCGCTGTTCTACGGCTACAGCTACTGCCCCGATGTCTGCCCGATGACGCTGACCCTGCTGGCAAACGCGCTTGATGATGTCGCCGCGCGGGGCATTGATACCACGCCGCTGCAGACCATTCTGATCACGGTTGATGCGGCGCGCGACACGCCGGACCAGCTTGCCGCCTATCTGTCGCTGTTCGACATGCCGGTGACCGGCCTGACCGGCAGCGCTGACCAGCTGGCAGCGGCGCGGCAGCCCTTTGGGGCCTACGCCAAACGCGTCGAGGACGAGGATGGGGTGGTGCTGTACGACCATTCCGCAACGGTCTATCTGTTCGATGAGGATGGGCGCTTCACCGGCACCATCGTGTTTAACGAGCCACCGGAATTCGTTGTCGAAAAACTGGCGCGCCTGTTCGGAGCAGGGTGACCGGATAAAACCTTTCCGGGTAAAATACCTGAAATTTTCATCCTGCGCTTTCAGCCAGATATGAATCCATCGCATCATCCTTTCGCATCGTCACATAACCTTGGAGGGCGGAAAGGTGGGTTGCGGTCTTGTGGCCGTCATCCGGCGGGATCAGCGGCACCATTTGCTGTTCGCTGCCCTGGTCTACGGCGTCTGCCAGTTTCCCGCCCAGGTCACGGCAGAGCCGCCTCCGGTGATGACGACGAGCGTGGTGTCCGAGCTGGGTGATGCCGCCGCCCCGGTGCTGGCGGACAACTGGTTCTTGCAAGCCATGTGGGCGCTGCTTCATCAGGGCCGCGCCGCAGAAGCCTATCAGCTAGGCCAGATCGCCCTGACAGCGCATGCCGACTCAACCGAACTCATACTGGCCCTTGCCTATGCTGCCGAGGCCAGCGGCAGGTGCATCCTTGCCCTGCATCATCTTGCTGAACTTGCCGGCAGCGCCGTGATGACGTCGCACCGGCGCCGGGCGGAGCTGATACAGGCCCGGTGCAGCGGACCATGGCGGCGTGAAGTGACGTTTCGTCTGGCAACAGGCTATCGTCAGTCTCTTGTTGACCGGGCCAGGCTTGTCAGCCTGCGGCTGCAGCCGGGATCCGCAGCGCACGGGCTTTGTGTCCGGCTTCGCGGGCTTTGTGATCCGAACACCATGTTCCGGCTCGAGGGTGCGCCGGCGTCCGGCATCGATATCTGGACACAGCTGTCGCTGGGTCATCTCTTCCGTGATGGCGGCGACTGGGATTTTTCCATCACGCCCGAGATTTTTGTGCGCAGTCCGCGCCGCAACGGATACCGCGGCGATGGTGTCAGCCTGCGCGTCGAGGCGCAGCGCCATCTGGAAGGCGGGAAGCAGGTGCGGTTTCTTCTGGAGACAGGCGGGGCGCGGTTCCAACAGGGTGACGCCGCCCGCTCCATTGCGCAACGACACCGCAAGCTGGAGATCGGCTTTGTGATGCCGCATGGAGACCTGCTGGCCTCGCATCTCGGGCATCATCGTCACCGGGTCGTTTCCGGGTGGCTGGATCTTCATCGACGGGTGACAGACCTCCGTCTTGTGGCGGATCGTGGCGGGATGCTGTCTGGCTGGGCGCAGCTTGCTGTCGAGCGCAGCAGCCAGGGTGGGCCGGGCCTGATGCCCGGGTCGCGGGCCCGCGACCATGCAGCCGGTGTCGGGCTGCGACTGGGACGGGTGCAGATCGGCTTTCACCAGTTTCGACGCAGCGAGAAGTTTGCCGCAGCGCTTCCCTATCTTGCCGCCCCGCACCACGCCAGAACACGCCAGACAGGCATGACACTGGCCCCGGATCTCGGGCGCAGATCAAACCTCAAGGTTGTATTATCATTTCAGTATCGAAAAATTTCTTCCCCCGATCCCTACCGCCCGCGATCGACAAAAAACCTATTCTTGACAGTTGAATATAAATTCAAGGACCGTCCCGGACCTCTGTCCAGAAAATGACCAATGGTTGATCTGTTAGTAAAAAACCGAATGCCAGGGTCACCCTGAGGGGCTATCTTTGAGCACAATCACACTCAGTTTCCTGGCCGACCGGATGTGTCAGCCAGATGTTTCGAGCAGATGTTTGGCCAAATGTATCGGGCACGCCATGCGGCCCCAAAAGCCGGGATGAATCCCGGTCCACAGACTGAAAATGACGGAGCCTGGCGATGCGCATGATTCTGGCCTATGAAAACAGCCTCAGCCGCGATTTTGCGGCAAGCCATCTTGCCGGGTCGGACCCGCTGCTGGACATTCACCCTGCGGCAAGTCTGGCGCAGAGCATCACGCTTGCCAACCGGCTCGACCGGCTTGATGTGGTGGCGCTGGATCTCGGCCTTCATGATCTTGACGGGCTGACGGGACTCCGACGGTTCAAGCGTGACTGCCGGCACGATGTTCCGGTGGTGCTGACCGGGGCGCAGCCGGGACCGATCAGCGCACATGTGCTGGTTTCCGCCGGTGGCGCCGGATTTCTTCCCTACCATATGAGCGCCGACGCGCTCCTTGGTGCGCTCCGCCTGGTTGCCGCAGGCGAACGCTACATTCCGGCAGACATGATGGTGTCGCGCGGTGTGCCGCAGAGCGACATCCTCCTGACCATGCGCGAACGCGATGTGCTGTCTGGTTTACGGTCGGGGCTGAGTAACAAGGAAATCGCCGACAACCTCTCTCTCAGCGAAGTCACCGTTAAACATCACATCAAGAGTCTTCGCGGCAAGCTTGGCGCACGAAATCGCGTCCATGCTGTCTGCCGTGCCAATGAACTCGACATTGCCTGAACCCGACATTGCCTGAACCCGACATTGCCTGAACCCGACATTACCTGAACCCGACATTGCCTGAGCGGGAGGACCGGTGGTTCCGGCTGACGACTAGCGGTTCTGGCGGTTATCCACCAGGTCGGTCACCACGCCGGGATCGGTCAGCGTCGAGGTGTCGCCAAGCTCGGCATAGTCATTTGCCGCGATCTTGCGAAGAATCCGGCGCATGATCTTGCCGGACCGCGTCTTCGGGAGTTGCGGTGCCCATTGCAGAAGGTCCGGTGTGGCGATCGGGCCGATCTCCTTGCGGGTCCACTGGCGCAGTTCCGCGCGAAGCTCGTCGCTTGCCTCAACCCCTTCGATCAGCGTGACATAGGCATAGATGCCCTGGCCCTTGATGTCGTGCGGATAGCCGACAACCGCTGATTCCGCCACCTGCGGATGGGCGACAAGCGCGGATTCGATCTCGGCTGTTCCCATCCGGTGACCAGACACGTTGAGCACGTCGTCAACGCGGCCGGTGATCCAGAAATAGCCATCCTCGTCACGGCGCGCGCCGTCACCCGAAAAATAACGCCCGGGGAAGGTGGTGAAATAGGTTTCGATGAAGCGCTGGTGATCGCCATAGACGGTGCGCATCTGGCCCGGCCAGGAATGGTCGATGCACAGATTGCCATCGGCGGCACCGTCGAGCGGGGTATTCTCGCCGTCGACAAGAACCGGTTTGATCCCGAAAAAGGGCCGGGTCGCCGATCCGGGCTTGGTCGAGGTGGCGCCGGGAAGCGGTGTGATCAGGATGCCGCCGGTCTCGGTCTGCCACCAGGTATCGACGATCGGGCAGCGCCCTTCACCGACGACGTCATGGTACCACATCCAGGCTTCGGGGTTTATCGGCTCGCCAACGCTTCCCAGAAGGCGAAGCGAGGACCGGTCGCATCCGGTGACTGGCGCGTCACCCTCGCGCATCAGCGCGCGGATGGCGGTTGGTGCGGTGTAGAAGATGCTGACCTTGTGCTTCTCGACAACGTGCCAGAAGCGGGAACTGTCCGGCCATGTCGGCACGCCCTCGAACATCAGCGTTGTCGCCCCGTTCGCCAGCGGCCCGTAGACAATATAGCTGTGGCCGGTCACCCAGCCGACATCGGCGGTGCACCAGTAGACGTCACCATCCTTGTAGTCGAACACATACTGATGCGTCATCGAGGCATAGACCATGTAGCCGCCGGTGGTGTGAAGCACACCCTTCGGCTTGCCGGTCGACCCCGAGGTATAGAGGATGAACATCGGGTCTTCGGCGTTCATTTCCGCCGGCGGGCAATCGGCAGACGCCTCGCCCATCGCCTCGTGATACCAGACATCGCGCCCGTCGACCCAGGCAATGTCACCGCCGGTGCGGCGCACGACAACCACCTTGTTGCAGTCGGGGCAGGAGGCAAGCGCGGCATCGGTGTTCGCCTTCAGCGGTACCGGCTTGCCACCGCGAACACCTTCATCTGCGGTGATCACCATGTTTGAATCGCAATCCCGGATGCGGCCGGCAAGCGCGTCAGGCGAAAAGCCGCCAAAGACCACCGAATGAACCGCGCCGATCCGCGCGCAGGCCAGCATCGCCACTGTGGCTTCCGGGATCATCGGCATATAGATGGTGATGCGGTCGCCCTTCCTGGCCCCCTCGGCTTTCAGGAAATTGGCGAATTTGCAGACTTCCTGATGGAGCTCGGCATAGGTGATGTGCCGCGAATCCGCGGGGTCGTCACCTTCCCAGATGATGGCTGTCTGGTTGCCGCGCGTCGCCAGATGCCGGTCAAGGCAGTTGGCGGCGGCGTTCAATGTGCCA
>NTKV01000049.1 GCA_002457745.1 SAR116 cluster bacterium MED-G06
CCTCCATATGTTCCTGAAGATTGCCGGAGGCTTTTCGCTGCCGCGCGCCGATGCGGATGATGGGCTGCATCGCCAGCGGATAGACAAACAGCACAATCAGCGCCATCAGCCAGTCAAGCCAGAGCATCGCCCCGACAAGCACAATCACGGTCAGCAGATCGCGGACAAGATTGTTGGCAAGCCGCACCGCGGCCTCACGCACCAGATTGAGGTCATTCATGATCCGCGACATGAAGGCCCCTGCCGGCTCGCGCGACAGCACAGCGAAGTCGGCCTCGATCAGCGTGCGCGCCATGTCCTTCTGCAGATCGGTGGTGACGCGAAGCGCCAGCGCATTCACCTGAACGGTCTGCGCGAACAACGCCACGCCTTTGACCAACGCCAGAAGGATGATCGCCGGCGGGGCGATCCAGATCATCTCGGAGGCACGACCATCGGCAAGCGCGTTGAAGATATAGCGGGTCAGAAGCGGATAGGCAGACGCCGACGCCGCAACAATCGCCATCAGCCCGAAGGCCAGCATCAGTCTGCCAAGGTAGCGGCGCACCCATCCGGTCCAGAGCCGGCGCAGAATGATGCGGGCGCCGGTTTGCCCCCCGGATGTCTTTGCCGGTGCCGATGCGTCTGGCTTGGCAGCTTCTGTATGTGTCGGGGAGCTTGTCAAGAACAGGGTCCTGTCATCGAGACTGTGACATCAGGCGTCATCATTTTACCGCGTCTGGTGACGCATCCGCGGTTTCGAGGACCGCCGCCACGACATCAAAGGCCTGCGCCGCCGAAATCCGCCTGATCGCCCCGGTCTCGCCAAACCTTCCATCCGGCAATGCCACCGGAATGATGTTGTCACTATAGTCCAACGGTTCTGTTTGCGCAAAAATACCGATCGCCGGCCGGCCACAGGCCGCAGCAATGTTCAGCAGACTGGTGTCGTTGCCGATATAGGCGCGCGCCGATCCAATCAGCGCCACCGCTTCATCCAGTGGCAGCATCGCGCTTATCAGACCTGCCGGGGCTGCCGGATCGGCAAGAACCGCCTCGACAATCGGCCGCTCCGACGACGCCCCCATCAGCACGATCTTCAGATCCGGGGCAGCCTGACCCAGCTTTGCGGCAAGCGCGGCGAAATATGATGGCGGCCATTGCCGTTCGACATCCATCGCCCCGACACCGAACACAACCATGGTGCAGCCATCATCGCCAGGGTGCAGACCGGTGGAGATTCCCTGCTCGGCGCACCAGGCAGAGGCTCTGGTTCGCGCGGCTTGTGACACGGACAGGGTCCAGACCGGCGGATCCAGGCCGAAGCCGTTGGCCATGGCAAACCTGCCAAGCTTTTTCGTTGGCCGCGTGTGACGGTCATCATTGCCAAGATAACTGCCGGCATTCAGCCAGCGGTGACTGCCGCCGATGCCGTAGCCCCAGCGCACCGGAATGCCGGCCACCCGCGCTGCAAGCGTATATGTCGCGCTGTGATGCATCACGATGACCTGATCGGCGCGCGCCGCACGGAAATCCGAGGCAAGACGAAACAGCCCGGCAATGCCATCATGCCGGCCGCGGTGCCCACGCAGCGAACGGTCGATATCAAGCCGTTCAACGATGCCGTCAGTGCCATGGAACAGGACTTCTGACATGGCGGTCGGCTTTGCCGCCAGAATCACATCAAAATGCGCTGCCAGATGGTCGATCCATGGCTTGTGCCAGACCATGTCACCGATCCCGACGAGCGGCTGCACAACCAGCAGCCTTTGGCGCTGGCCATCGACGCGAAGAAGATTGGTTGGACGGGCCATGCGAGACTGCCTTGCTGAGGTTCCTGCATGCTGGTGGGCCACAGGCCAGATGCCGGTGGCGTCCCGACGACACAAGCTGTCAACTGGACGGCCACAGGCTTGCCGGTTATACCTTCAAGACAGATTTGGGGAAACCGTAATCAGGTCAGGACGACATGACCACCGGTTCTGACAACAGATGCCGCTTGATCCACGATGACCTCTGCCATCACCCAACGTGACCCGACCGGGCGAATGCCGCCCGACGAACCCGACAGACAATGCTGAAGCAACTGATAAGAACCAAGATCGGCCTGTTCTGCCTCAGCTGGCTTGCCGCCACCATCGTCGCCATGCTGATGCTGTCGGTGCGCTGGCGTACCGAGGACAGGGACCGGTTTCGCCAAATGCTGGCCACGCATGACGGGTTTGTTCTGGTGTTCTGGCATGAGCGTATTCTGGCAATGCCGTGGCTGTGGCCGCGACGTCATGCCATGACAGCGCTGCAATCACCACACCCGGATGGCCGCATGCTGGCGCATACTGTCAATCATCTCGGGGTGCGAACCGTCTGGGGAAGCTCCAACCGCAACGCTCTGTCCGGCCTTCGCGGCATGAAACGCATCCTTGATGCCGGGCGGGTCGCGACGGTGACGCCAGATGGACCGCGTGGTCCAGCCCGCAGTGCCGCTGTTGGCCCGGTGGCACTGTCACAGATGGCCGGAAAGCCGATTATCCCGGTGGCCTGGTCAGCAGACCGCTATTGGCGTGCGCCGGGGTGGGACGGCATGATGATCCCAAAGCCGCTGTCTCGCGGCGTATTTGTCATCGGCGATCCGGTTGCGCCGCCCCCATCACGTGACCGCGACGTGCTGGAAGCGCATCGCGTCATGCTGCAGGACGCGATGAATGATGTGACGGCGCGGGCCGACCGGCTGAGCGGGGTGACCGACTGATGCCGATACCGCCCCCCTATAATCTGGCCTGGCGGATCTCACGGCCGTTTCTGCCGCTGGTGCTGGAATACCGTGTCCGCAATGGCAAGGAGGATGCGGCGCGGCTTGACGAGCGGTTTGCCCGATACTGCCATCGTGATGATCTTCCTGAACACCCCATCTGGATCCATGCCGTCAGCGTCGGTGAGACAGTGGCGGGAGTCGCGCTGATCGAGGCCATCCGGGACGCTGGAGAGACGGCGCCGGTGCTGTTGACAACCAACACGGTCACGGCGGCAGCGCGGGTTGCGGCTCTTCCCAAGTCGCTTGGCGTCACACATCTGTTTCAGCCGCTCGATCATCCCGGCATGGTGGACGCCTTTCTTCGCCGCCTGACCCCGCGCCTTGCGGTGTTTCTGGAGTCTGACTTCTGGCCAAACCTGGTGACGATGACAGCCGCGGCGGGGATCCCGGTGGCGTTTGTCTCGTCACAGCTGTCCGATCGGGCGGCAGCGCGGTGGCAAAGACAACCCCAGATGGCGCAAGCGCTGTTTGGTGCTGCCGACCTTGTTCTGGCCGTCGACAGGCTGCAGGCTGACCGGCTGACAACTCTCGGCGCCAGACCTGATTCGGTCCGCATTGGCGGGTCCCTGAAGCTTCCGGTCACCATCTCGGCACCCGATGACAAGCTCGTGGCGATGCTGCGCGGCGCGGCCGGTGAGCGGCGGATATTGCTCGCCGCCTCGACCCATCCGGGCGAGGAAAAGGTGGTCATCGAAGCTGCTGAAAAGCTTGGTGAGGGGTGGCTGACCATCATCGCCCCACGGCACCCGGACCGCGGCAAAGGGATCCAATCCATCTGCGCCGCTGCCGGACATGAGGCTGGTCGGCGGGGAACCGGTGAACCGGCATCCCCCGGTGACAGACTGTATATCGTCGACACGCTGGGAGAAATGGACAGCCTGTTTGCCGTCGCCGACATCGTCTTTCTCGGGGGCTCGCTGGTCCCCGTTGGCGGACATAACCCGGTGGAACCGGCGGCATATGGCCTCCCGATCGTGACCGGGCCGCATGTTTTCAAGAACACCGCCGAATTCGGCGCTCTTGCCGCCGCCGGCGTGGTCAGTGACATTGACGATTCCGGCAGCCTTGCCAGCACCGCCATGGCGCTTGCCGGCGCCCCCGAAAGGCTGGCAAAAATCGGTGCTGCCGGGCGTGCTCACGCGCACGAGACTGGAAAGCGTCCGGCAAACGCGGCAAGCTTGTGCCTCGATCTGATGAGAGGCAGCGCCCCGACACCATGATGAAAACCCCGGAATTCTGGAGCCACCGCGGGCCTACTGCCGTGGCGCTTCTCCCCCTGACACCGCTATGGTGGCTTGCCGGGACGCTGCGCAAGCGGTTTGCCACCCCCTATCGTGCGCCGGTTCCGGTGATCTGTGTCGGCAACCTGACCGCCGGCGGTGTCGGCAAGACGCCGCTCGTCGCCTGGCTGTTCGACCGCCTGACCGAGCGCGGGTTTCAACCGGCGATCCTCTCGCGCGGGCATGGCGGCAGCGCGACCAATCCGCTCTGGGTCGATCCTGCCGAACATGATGCCGGCATCTGTGGCGATGAGCCGCTGATGCTGGCCGACGGACGCGATGTGATGGTCGCCCGTGATCGCGCAAGAGGGGCGCGGATGATTGCCGATCGTGGCAGGCATGACGTGATCATCATGGATGACGGCATGCAGAATCCGTATCTGGCCCACGATCTTGAGATCGGCGTGTTCGACGGCAGCAGTGGTGTTGGCAATGGCTGGCTGATGCCGGCCGGACCGCTGCGGGTGCCCCTGTCATCAGGCCTGGCACAGCTTGACCTTGCGGTGATCAATGGTGCCGACGAAACCGGGTTTTCTGCCCAGATTCCTGCTTCTGTCGAGCAATATTCCGCAAGGCTTCATCCGGAAAAGAGCGTGATCGAGGAGCTGGCGGGAACGCCCTTGCTGGCCTTTGCCGGCATTGGCCGGCCAAAGAGGTTCTTTGCAAGCCTCGAGGCCGCCGGCGGAGAGATCGCCAAAGAGCTGTCCTTTGCCGACCACCATCCCTATTCGCAGCATGATCTCATGCAAATTCTGGAAGACGCGCAGCGATATGGCGCCGAGATGATCACAACGCAGAAGGACTGGATGCGTCTGCCGCCGGACTGGCGGTCGCGGGTGGCGATGCTTCCTGTCACGCTGGAAATCGACCGCGCTGATGACCTGCTGGCGCGGGTCGAGGCGGCCATTACCAGCCTGACAGGGGCGCAGCATGGCTGACCCGCTTGGCAAGAGTGCACTCCGCTGGGCACGGCGGCTGTTGATCTGGCCGCTGGAAGCGGCACTGGTGCTGGCCCTCTTCCTGATCGCACGGCTTCTGCCGATCGGACTGGCAAGTGCCATCATGGGCGGGCTGTTTGGCCTGATCGGACCACTGACACCCTGGCAATCGCGGGCCCGTCGAAATCTGAGCCTGGCGATGCCGGACCTGTCCCCTGCCGATCAACGCCGGGTGTTGTCCGGCATGTGGCGCAATTTCGGGCGGGTAATCGGTGAATTTCCGCATGTTCACCGGATGGTTCGCCGCGGAAGAATCAGCTTCCGGGGGCAGGATCATCTTCGCGATCTTGACGGTGGCGCGATCCTGATCGGCGCCCATATCGGCAACTGGGAACTTGGTCCCTACGCGGCGCTGGAATGCGGTCACAAGGTGGCAGCCATCTACCGGCCGTTGAACAACCAGCTTCTTGCCGGGCTGCTGGAGCGGCGTCAGGCGAATTACGGCGGCGACATCTTCCGCAAGGGCCGCGAGGCGGCACTTGGTATGGTCAGCGCCCTTCGCAAGGGGCAGGTGATGTGCCTTCTTGTCGACCAGCAGCTGCGCGAGGGCATGGCCGTGCCGTTCTTCGGGCATCCGGCCCAGACCTCGATCAGCCATGTGAAACTGGCTATCCGCAAACAGGTGCCGCTGATGTATATGCGCACCGAACGGCTTGGCGGCAGCCGGTTCCGGATCACCATCTCGCCACCGATTGACCTTCCAGAAGCCGATGACGACGCCACCGTTCTGGCGATCGCGACAGCAATCAACGAGGAAATCGAGAGCTGGATCAGGGCAACGCCGGAACAATGGTTCTGGCCACACCGCCGCTGGGGCAAGAACATCCCCGCCGCCGACTAGCCGCCTAGAACAGACTGTCCTGCTGGTCGCCTGCGGATGTCTTGCGCGTGGCGGGTTTCGGTTTGGCAGGTTTTGCCGGCTTTGATGTTTCCGGGCCTGATGTTTCCGGTGGCCCGTCAGGATCCAACCGTGCGTTGCGGGTGGCATCGGCAAAGCGGATTGTCACATCCGCACCAGCACCAGCTTCACCCGACCGCTTCATCGGCCTTCCATCCGCCGCGGAGACAAGCGCAAAGCCGCGGTCAAGGACCCGTTCAAAGGAATTGGCATCGAGAAGCCGCGATGCCTGGTCAAGAGCCGCATGGCGGAGACTGAACTGGTGATCGACCACCTGTGACAGCCGCCCGCCAAGGCTGGCAAGTGACGCACCGACCTCGGCAAGCCGGGCTTCTGGCGGGCGCAGCCTGGCGGCGCTGTTTGACAGACGCAAGGCCGCATCCGACAGACGCCTGTCGATGCCGCGATCCAGTCCAGCTGCAGCCAGATCGACCGACTGCGCGCGCCGTTCGACCATTTCCACCGGGTTCAGCAGGCCACGCTCGGCCATGCGGACTGTCTGCGTGGCACGCTCCAGCCGCTGGGTAACAGCGCGAAACAGGCGGGTTTCCATCTCACCAGTCCTGGCCAGAAGTTCGGCCCGCACCGGCACCGCCATCTCGGCAGCCGCGGTCGGGGTCGGCGCACGCTGGTCAGCGGCGAAATCGATCAGCGTGGTATCGGTTTCATGGCCAATCGCCGAAATCACCGGAATCCTGCAATCGGCAACAGCCCGCACCACCTCTTCTTCATTGAAGGCCCACAGATCCTCGAGCGAGCCACCGCCACGCGCCACAATCAGAAGGTCGGGACGCGGCAGCGGCCCCTCCTCCGGCATCGAATCAAAGCCGCGGATCGCGCGCGACACCTGACCGGCGGCGTCCTGCCCCTGCACCAGCGTTCCCCAAAGCAACACCCGCACGCCGAACCTGTCGGTCAGCCGGTGCAGGATATCGCGGATTACCGCGCCGGTCGGGCTGGTGACCACCCCGATCACCTTGGGCATCCCCGGCACCGGCCGTTTCCTGTCAGCGTCAAACAGCCCTTCGGCAGCGAGCCGACGGCGGCGCTCCTCAAGCTGTTTCAGCATGGCGCCCTCACCGGCCATTTCCATGGTCGATACAACGATCTGATATTTCGAGCGGCCGCCATAGATGGTCAGCTTGCCGGTGACAATGACCTCAAGCCCCTCTTCCGGCTGCACGCCGAGCGAACCCGCCACCGTCTTCCAGCAGACCCCATCAAGCGTGTTGCGCTCATCTTTCAGGGTGAAATAGAGATGCCCCGAGGCAGCGCGCGTCGGCCGTGAGATTTCCGCGCGCACCCGTACAAAGTCGAAATTGCTTTCCACCGTCCGCTTGAGCAGCTGTGACAGTTCGGTGACGCTGAGAAAGGGCGGTGCGTTCGATCCTGCCTCGGCAGGAGCGGGTTCGATCGGCGGAAATTCGGATGACATCGGCAGGACCTCTTTCTCGGCGCTCCATTCTTATGCCATATTGCGGGCGGAGCAACCGGCTTTGCCACGCCGACATCAAATTTCCGGAAGACCCATCCCGCAAGGACCAACATTATGAAAATTCTCCTGATTGGCAGCGGTGGACGCGAACATGCGCTTGCCTGGTCAATTGCCGCCTCGGCCCTGACAGAAGACCTGTTGATCGCGCCGGGAAGCGACGCCATGGCCGCGCTCGGACGCTGTATCGACGTCAGCGTTGATGATCTTGACGGGCTGATGGAACTTGCCGCGTCCGAAGCGCCCGACCTTGTCGTGGTGGGGCCCGAGGCACCGCTTGTCGCCGGGCTTGTGGACCGTATGGAGGCCGCCGGCCACGCCGTATTCGGGCCGCGCCAGGCCGCGGCGCAGCTGGAAGGCTCGAAGGGCTTCGCCCGCGAGATCTGCGCGAAATTCGGCATTCGCCAGCCGGGTTTCACCATCTGTACCGATCTGGCGGCAGCCCACGCTGCCATCGATGCCACGGGCGGGGCCTGCGTGATCAAGGCAGACGGGCTGGCCGCCGGCAAAGGTGTGGTGGTGGCCGATGACGCGGATGAAGCCAAGGCGGCCGCCGCCAAAATGCTGGCCGGACGTTTCGGCGATGCCGGCGCGACGCTTCTCGTCGAGGAACGGATCAATGGCCCGGAAGCTTCGCTCTTTGCGCTGATCGACGGCCCGAACGCGCTGTTCATGGGAAGCGCCCAGGATCACAAGCGCGCCTTTGACGGTGACAGGGGGCCAAACACAGGCGGCATGGGCGCGGTGTCACCTGCCCCGCGTCTGAGCGATGAGCTTCGCGATCAGGTGATGGACGAAATTGTGCTGCCGCTGGCGCGCGGCATGGCCGATGACGGCACCCCCTATCGCGGCATTCTCTATGTCGGGCTGATGCTCACCGCAGACGGGCCGCAGGTGATCGAGTTCAACTGCCGTCTTGGTGATCCGGAGGCCCAGGTGATTCTGCCCCGGTTGCGCTCCGACATCGTGGCGGTGATGCTGGCCACCGTCGAGGGTACGCTTGGCCACGTCTCGCTGCGTTGGGATGATCGCAGCGCCGTCACCGTGGTGATGGCTGCCGAGGGGTATCCCGGCACCTATGACAAGGGAAGCGCCATCGGCGGAACCGACGCGGTGGAAACAGAGGATGTGATCCTCTTTCATGCCGGCACGAAGATCGATGCCGACGGCACATTGCGGGCACATGGCGGCCGGGTGCTGGCGGTGACCGGTCTTGGCGCCGATGTGACAGCAGCGCGGAACGCCTCATATGACGCCATCAAGGCAATCAGCTGGCCGCAGGGGTTCTACCGCCGCGACATTGCCGCCAGCTGACAGACGACAGGCCAGGCCAGGCCAAGACAGGCCAGGACAGCGCAGGTCAGGTCAGCGCACGTCAGGTCAGCGCAGGTCAGGTCAGCGCCGCGCCGCAAAAAACACCTTCAACTGCTCGGCTGCCGCTGTCGCTGACAAGCCGCCATAGACCTCTGGTCGATGATGACAGGCCGGGCTGTCAAAGAATCGCACCCCGGATTCAACCGCCCCGGCCTTGTTGTCGGTCGCGCCAAAATAGAGTCGCCGGATACGCGCATGGGAAATGGCACCGGCGCACATCGTGCAGGGCTCCAGCGTCACCCAGAGATCGCACCCGTCCAGACGGTCATCACCGCACGCCGCCATCGCCGCGCGCAGCGCCAGAATTTCCGCATGGTGGAGGCTGTTGGCGTCCCGCCGCATACGGTTCTGTTCCATCGCGATAATGGTGCCGTCACGACCGGTCACCGCAGCGGCAACAGGCACCTCGCCGGCGGCTGCCGCGGCGGCGGCTTCCTCGAGAAGAAGGGCCATGATATCGGGGCTTTGCGGCGGTCTGTCCATACACCTCCTTGTGGCACAGCCAACGCCCCCCGGCAAAGTGATGAATTGCATGGCGCGGCGTTTGCGGGTAACACCGGCACCATGACACAGAAGCCAGCCTTTACCCTTGGTGCGCCTGACGGTCCGGAGCGCATCGCCAAACATATCGCCCGCGCCGGTATATGTTCACGCCGTGACGCTGAGGCCCGTATCACCGAAGGTCGGGTCACGGTGAATGGCGAGGTGATCACAAGCCCGGCGCTGAACGTCACATCTGCCGATGTCATCACCGTGGATGACAAGCCGCTGCCGGCGCGCGAGCCGGCAATGCTGTGGCGTTACTACAAACCGCGCGGACTTGTCGTCAGCGCGCGTGACGAGAAGGACCGCCAGACCATCTTCGATCATCTGCCTGCCAACCTGCCACGCGTGCTGTCGGTTGGTCGTCTGGACATGGACTCCGAAGGGCTGCTGCTGCTGACCAATGATGGCGGGCTGGCCCGACATCTCGAGCTTCCCAGCACCGGCTGGTCACGGAAATACCGGGTACGGGTGCAGGGCCATGTCGACCCCGAAGCGCTGGCATCACTTGCCGGCGGGGTCACCATCGACGGCGTACGCTATGGCGAGATTGACGCGCGACTCGACAGGCAGATGGCCAGCAACGCCTGGCTCAGCATCGCCATCCGCGAGGGAAAGAACCGCGAAGTAAGACGGATCATGGAGCATCTTGGCCATCAGGTGAGCCGGTTGATCCGGATCTCATACGGCCCGTTCCAGCTTGGTGATCTGGAACAGGGTGACGTGGAACAGGTCAAACCGCGCATCCTTGCCGACCAGCTTGGTCTCTCGCCAAAGGAAGCGCCGACAGGCACCGCAAAATCAAAAGGCACCGCGCGGGGTAACGCGCGAGTCAAACCGCAGGGAAATGCCCCGCGCAAGGCGGGCGGCGGTGCGAAATCATCATCCGACCGGCCATCATCCAACCGGCCATCATCCAACCGGTCATCATCCAGCCGGCCATCATCCAACAGGTCTTCTTCGGGGGCAGCACCGCATGCGAATCATCGCCGGCCGTCATCGCGGCACAAAACTGGCCGAACCGGCGGGCGCTAACACCCGTCCCACAGCGGACCGGGTGCGCGAATCGCTGTTCAATGTTCTTGCCGGTGGTCGCTTTGGCGAGACCGTCGAGGGTGCGCATGTGATCGATGCCTTTGCCGGTACCGGCGCGCTGGGTCTGGAAGCGCTGTCACGCGGTGCCAGCATTGCCAGCTTTATCGAACGCGACCAGGCGGCGCTGGCCACCTTGCGCGCCAACATCACCCGGTTGAAGCGCGGTCCGGACTGTCAGGTGATTGCCGGCGATGCGCTGTCACTTGCGACCTGGCGCGGAACACCGGCCGGGCTGCTGCTGGCGGACGCCCCGTATGGCACAGGTGCCGGCATCGAGGCGGTCCTGCGCCTGACCAGCATCAACGCGCTGACACCGGACGCGCTTGTCGTCATCGAGACCGAGCGCGGTGAGGCCCTGGATGAGGATGTGCTCAGCACCGCCGGCATGCGCCAGCTTGACGACCGCACCTATGGCCGGGCCCGGCTTCATTTCCTGCGCCGCGACGCCTAGCGCCGACCGAACAGCCGTTCCACATCGGCCAGCGACAGCCGCACCCAGGTCGGGCGGCCGTGATTGCACTGTCCGGAATTGGGGGTGGCTTCCATCTCGCGAAGAAGCGCGTTCATCTCGGCGCCATTCAGCTGACGACCAGCGCGTACCGAACCATGACAGGAGATGGTGGCCAGCACATGGGCGATCCGGTCCTCCAGCGTCCGGCTTCCCCCAAGCTCCACAAGCTCCTCGGCAATGTCACGCACAAGGCGCGTCGCATCCGGCGTGCCGAGAAGCGCGGGGACACCGCGTACCAGCACGCTGCCGTCACCAAACCCCTCGATCTCGAGTCCGAGACTGGCAAGGATCGCGGCCTCGGCAAGGATCGCCTCGCGCTGGTCGGCGGCAAGATCGACAACGTCCGGGATCAGCAATGCCTGGACGGCAACACCGCCCTCCTCCATCGCCGCCTTCATCCGTTCCATCACCAGCCTTTCATGCGCCGCATGCTGGTCGATGATGGTGATGCCGTCACCTGTCTCCGCCACGATATAGGTCTTGTGAAGCTGCGCCCGCGCCGCGCCAAGCATCGTGTCCACAGCCGCATCATCCCCCGCCACCGCGGCCGATGGCGGTGCCGCCGGCGGCAGATCAGACATCATGCCTGGCTGTGAGGACTCTGCTGGCGCGGCCAGCGGGGCCTGCCAGTCTGGCGGTGGCGCCGCATAATATGCTGCAGGCGGGGCGGAAAACCCCCGGTGCCCGCCTCCGGTAAACAGCCTTGATGCCGTCTCCGCACCCTCGGCCGTGGCACGGATGCCATCATCCTGAAGCTGTGCCGAAATTGCCCCGACAAGAAGCGATCGCACCCCGGCAGCATCGCGGAACCGCACCTCGGTCTTCGCCGGATGCACATTCACATCAAGAGAATCCACCGGCACTGTCAGGAACAGCGCCGCCATCGGATAGCGGCCACGCGGCAGCGTATCACCATAGCCGGCCCGTATCGCGCCAATCAGCGAGCGGTCCTGGACCGGGCGGCCATTGACGAACAGATAGATCGACCCCGGTGTCGGCCTGTTCATCGTGGGCAGGCTGACAAGACCGCGAAGGCCGATATCCTCCCGCCGCGCATCAATGCGCACAGCCTCATCGCCAAAGGTTTGTCCCATGACAGCGGCGAGGCGACGGACGCGCAGCTGGTCATCATCACCGGCGGCAAGATCATCGCGGGGCGCAGGCAGGTCGAGAAGCGTGCGGCCATCCCCCTCGAGGACAAATCCGACCCGCGGCCAGGCCATCGCCAGTCTGCGGATCATATCGAGGCAGCGGCCCTGTTCGGTGCGTTCGGTCTTCAGGAATTTCAACCGCGCCGGCACCGCCTTGAACAGCTGGCGCACCGCCACCCTTGTCCCCCGGTCGATTGCCGCCGGTTGCACAGCGCCGACATCCCCGGCATCGACCGTGATCTGCCAGCCTTCCCCCGAATCGGCCTGACGCGAGGTGATCTCCAGCCGCGAGACCGCGCCAATCGATGGCAGCGCTTCGCCCCGAAAACCAAGGAAGCGGATATCGTCAAGCCGGCCATCGGGAAGCTTCGAGGTGGCATGGCGGCGCACCGCCAGCTTCAGGTCATCCGGCGACATACCATGGCCGTCATCGGTGACAATGATGGCGTCTATGCCACCACGCAGCAGAGATATGGAGATTCTGGAGGACCCGGCGTCGAGCGCGTTCTCGGTCAGTTCCTTCAGCGCACTTGCCGGTCGTTCGACAACCTCCCCGGCGGCAATCTGGTCAATCAGCCTGTCGGGGAGCTGCCGGATCGCGGCCATGACGTCAGTTGCCGATGGTCAGCGGCTCATCGCTCTGCAGATCGATGGCAGGCGTGCCGCCTTCGGTCGGGAACCGGCCCTCGCGCAGGTTTTTGCGAAGGCGCTGGTCCTCGGCAAACTGGTCGAGCACCGGGCCGATATCAGGCAGGCCACCAAACAGCATCTGCAGCGGCAGGCGGCGCTCGAACTGGATGCCGAAGGTCTCCTCATCGACCGTCTCGCGGATGTTTTCCGGCACCGCGGCAAAATCGAACATCGATTCGTACCCGCCCTGGCTTGCCCCTTCACCCGCACCCAGCTCATTCGCCGCAACCGAGCGTGCGTCTGTCGCGCCTTGTGTCGGGGCGGGAGCGAGCACTGCCTCGTCTGTCAGTTCGGAGGATGAGGATTTGAAGCCAGGCGGCAGGGACAGTGGTGGGCGCACCACAACCTCGAATTCATCCGGGGATGATTTTTCCTCACCGATCGCCTTGCGAAAATCCGAACATCCGCTGACCGCCACGGCGGCAACAAGACACAGCGCCACACTGGCAGCGCGGCGCATTCTGGTTGTTTGGGGCAGGAAACGGGTGGCTATCGAGGTCATTGTGATGTGGTCTCTCGCTCGAGGAAGAGGCTGCCGATCCAGAGAAGAGCCCCTACGGTTATACCGGCGTCCGCGATATTGAACGCTGGCCAATGCCATGTTTGAACATAAACATCGATAAAATCAACCACCTTGCCAAAGCGGATGCGGTCGATGGCATTGCCGACGGCCCCACCGGCAATGAGTCCGGCGCCAAGGCGTTCCATCGGCTGAAATCCCGGCGCCTTCCAGAGCATCCAGGCGGCGACAGCAAAGGCCAGCACGGTGAGGAGCACCGTGACCACAATCCCGCCGGATGCAAGCATCCCGAAGCTGATGCCGGGGTTCCATACGGGCACGAAGTCAAGGAAGGGGAGAACCGGCACGCGCCGTGGTGGATCGAAGATCCAGTCCAGCATCACCTGCTTCGTGACCAGATCCGCCGCCAGCACCAGCATCGCAAGAACCAGCGCCGGGCGACGGCCTGGCCGCCGGTCCTGTTCCTCAGCCGGCTGCATTCACCACATCTTCACAGCGCTGGCAGATACCGTCCTCGGTCGTGACCTCGGGCATGATCTTCCAGCAGCGGGCACATTTCCCGCCGTCAGCCGTAGCAAAAACGACCGCCACATTCTCGATTCCCTCGACGGTGAAAGCGTCATCCGGCGCCGCGTCAGTGCTGATCCCGGCATCCGAGGTGATGAACAGCGACGCCGCGTCCTCACCCTCGAACAGGGCAGCACCGGCCGCATCAAGATGCACCACCGGCGCCGCCTGAAGTGACGCACCGATCGCACCGTCATTGCGCGCCGCTTCGAGCGCTGTGGTGACCACCTGCCGGACCTGGCGGATACCGGCCCAGCGCGCGCCGAGATCGGCATCATGCCAGCCATCAGGAATCGGATCATAGCTTCGCAGATGCACCGAGTTCTCGATATCCTGCACCCGCGACTGCCAGGCCTCTTCGGCGGTGAAGGCAAGGATCGGTGCCAGCCAGGCTGTCAGCCTCTCGAACACCTCGTTCATCACCGTCCGGCAGGCGCGGCGCTCGACGGAATCAGCAGCATCGCAATAGAGCCGGTCCTTGCGGATTTCGAAATAGAAGGCCGACAGGTCGCTGTTGCACAGCGTATGGAGCTCGGTAAAGATCCCGTGGAAATCGAAGCTTTCCGTCATCTTGCGGATACGGCCATCGATTTCGGCAAGCCGGTGAAGGACCCAGCGCTCCAGCGCCGGCATCGCGGCAGGGTCAACCTTTTCCGCATCGGAAAACCCGTCGAGCGCGCCAAGAAGATAGCGAAGCGTGTTGCGGAACCGGCGGTAATTGTCGGTTGTCCGTTTGATGATTTCCGGCCCGATCCGCAGATCATTGTAATAGTCGGAGCTGACCACCCACAGGCGCAGGATATCGGCGCCGTTCTGGTCCATCACCTTTTGCGGGGTGACGACATTGCCAAGCGATTTCGACATTTTCCGGCCCTGCTCATCGAGAACAAAGCCATGGGTCAGAACCCCCTTGTAGGGCGCCCGCCCGCGTGTCGCGCAGGACTGCAGCAGCGAGGAATGGAACCAGCCACGATGCTGGTCCGAGCCCTCGAGATAGAGATCTGCCGGGCTGACAAGGTCCTGGCGCTGTTCCAGAACAAAGGAATGGGTGGATCCTGAATCGAACCAGACATCGAGAATGTCGGTGACCCGCTCATAGTCGTCGGGGTTGTAATCCGGCCCGAGGAACCGGGCGGCATCGGACGAGAACCAGCAATCGGCTCCCTCCTCACGCATGGCGTCGACGACGCGGTCGATCACGGCCTGGTCACGGAGCGGCTCGCCAGTGGCCTTGTTGACGAAGACGGTGATCGGCACACCCCAGGCGCGCTGGCGTGACAGGCACCAGTCGGGGCGTTGTTCGATCATCGATGTCAGGCGGCGTTGTCCGGCCGGCGGATAGAAGGCGGTGCGGCCAAGCTCGGCGACAGCCGTGTCGCGAAGCCCGTGAGACTCCATCGAGACAAACCACTGCGCGGTGTTGCGATAGACCAGCGGGGCCTTCGAGCGCCAGGAATGCGGATAGGAATGCACCAGCTTGCCAATGCCGATGACACCGCCATGCTCGGCCATGATCTCTGCAATCCGCGCATTGTCGCGAAGCACATGCATGCCGGCAAAGA
>NTKV01000005.1 GCA_002457745.1 SAR116 cluster bacterium MED-G06
AGAACCCAGATTGACAGTGGCAATGCGAAGGGCCTCGCGCACCTGCGCCTGCCAGATTTCGGGCTGCATGTAGGAATCGAACATCACCCGTCCGCCGGCACCTGACGAGCCTGATTCCATGCGTCCGTCCTCGGCCACGACAACCGATACATTCAGCCGGACAAGCGGCCGGATGTCGGCAGCCCGATGGCCATCGGCGCGGATGATCTGCACTGCCTGCCATGATCCGGAGACCGAAGCGCTGACCTGCACCACGCGCGGGTCGGCGGCGCGGGCAAAGGCGTCGATTTCCTGCAGAAGCGTGACCTTGGTCTCGAACGGTGTGCCGACAAGCGGATTGCCGTCGCCATAGAGGGGGCGGTTGCTTGCGGATACCGGCGGCTGTGCCGCTGTGCCAGAATAGCCACGCGTAACAGCCTTCACACTGTCTGCCGCGCGTTGCAGCGCCGCCTCGCTGAGGTCGCCCGCATGGGCATAGCCATGGGCCTCACCAGCGATGGCGCGAAGGCCGAACCCGCTCGACTGGTCATAGCTGGCGCTTTTCAGACGTCCATCATCGATCATCAGCATTTCGGCGTGCCGCATTTCAAGAAACAGCTCGCCATCATCCGCATCGACCAGCGCCTCGCGAATTATGGCCTCCGCCTGGGCGCGGTCGAGCGCGCCATTGCCAAAGAAAATCTCGTCGGTGGTGTGAAGATGGTCCATGTCGGTTCCTTCGCGCATTTGAAGTGTATCTGTTGAATGCGTATATGTGATCATGCACCTGAGACGGCGCATCTGTGAATGCGCAACGGCATGTGCGCGTCAATCCGGCGGCGGGAGTTCCAGCCGGTCTGGTTTGTCCCACAGCCTTTGAGAATGGGGCGCGCAGGCGGTGAATTCAAGCGTGATCTGGCCAGTATGCACAGACAGCGGAGCGCCTTATGCAAAAATTTGAATTTATAGCGACAGGCTGCCGCACAGGGCTTTCAAATTTTGGCGAATCGGTCTAGAAAAAGCGCAGTTCGGGTCACACCGAAGGTGCCTTGCGCGCGAGGGGCTGATCACCATCGCCGCGCTAATTTCTGGGGGAGATATCCATGGCATTCATGGTCACCAATTTCCGTGGGATGATTTCACGCGCCTGCGCGCCGCTGGCGATGGCATGTGCCGTGCTGATGCTGGCCGCTGGCAGTGCATCCGCCGCACAGCCGCTGCCCTGGCAGCTCGGGCTGCAGCCGCCGGCAGGATCGATCGCCGAGATGGCTGACGATCTGCACAATCTTCTGCTTGTTGTGATCACGCTGATTTCGCTGTTTGTGCTGGGACTGCTTGTCTATGTCGGCATCCGCTTCCGCGCTGACGCCAATCCGGTGCCGTCGAAAACATCGCACAACACGGTGATCGAGGTGCTGTGGACGGTCATTCCGGTCCTGATCCTGGTCGGCATCGCGGTGCCGTCCTTCCGCCTTCTCTACTATCTCGACAAGACCGCCGAGACGGACATGGTGATCAAGGTGACCGGCAACCAGTGGTACTGGAACTACGAATACCCCGATGAGGGCATCGCCTTCGACAGCTACATGATTGACGAGGACGATCTCCAGGAAGGCCAGATCAGGCTGCTGTCGGTCGACTATCCGATGGTCGTTCCGGAGAACACCCGCATCAAGCTGCTGATCACAGGCAATGACGTGATGCATTCCTACTTCGTGCCGTCGCTTGCGGTGCAGGTTTATGCGTTTATCGGTCGCACCAACGAGGTGTGGATCGACGTGCCCGAGGGTGCGAAGACTTATTATGGACAGTGTAACCAGATCTGCGGCGTCAACCATGCCTACATGCCGATCGAGGTTCGCGCCCTTCCCGAGGCGGAATACAAGGCCTGGCTCGAGACCGCCCGTGAAGAATTCGCCATGAACACTTCGGTGCCGCAGGTGGCACCGGACGCTGTTGCCGAGGACAAGATCCTCCTCGCATCGGCCAACTAGATTGTTAGCGCAGAGGAAGAAAAAATGAGTGCTCAAGCCCACGCTGACCATGGTGCACCGACAAGCTTCGTGCGCCGCTGGCTGTATTCCACCAACCACAAGGACATCGGCACGATGTACCTTGTCTTCGCCATTCTCGCCGCCTTCATCGGCGGTGGCCTGTCGATCTTCATGCGTATGGAATTGATGGAGCCTGGCGTTCAGTACATGGCAGACGGTCATGTCTGGAACGTCTTCACCACAGCACATGGCCTGATCATGGTGTTCTTCGTGGTGATGCCGGGACTGATCGGCGGCTTCGGAAACTGGTTTGTTCCGATCCAGATCGGGGCGCCTGACATGGCGTTCCCGCGGATGAACAACATTTCCTTCTGGCTGCTGCCGCCATCCTTCATCCTGCTGCTGCTCTCGGCTTTCATGGATGGTGGTGCCGGTGTCGGCTGGACCATCTATCCGCCGCTGTCCTCAAGCTCGGGCACCCCGGGCATGTCGATGGATCTGGCGATTTTCTCGCTTCACCTTGCCGGTGTGTCCTCGATCCTCGGCGCGGCGAACTTCATCACCACCATCTTCAACATGCGTACCCCCGGCATGACACTTCACAAGATGCCGCTGTTCGTATGGGCGATGCTGATCACGGCTTTCCTGCTGCTGCTTGCGGTTCCGGTTCTTGCCGGTGCGATCACCATGCTGCTGACGGACCGGAACTTCGGCACCACCTTCTTCATCCCTGAAGGCGGCGGTGACCCGATCCTGTTCCTGCACCTCTTCTGGTTCTTCGGACATCCCGAGGTGTACATCATGATCCTGCCGGCCTTCGGCATCGTCAGCCACATCATCTCGACCTTCTCGAAGAAGCCTGTCTTCGGCTATCTCGGCATGGCCTATGCGATGGTGGCGATCGGCTTCATCGGGTTCATCGTCTGGGCGCACCACATGTATACAGTGGGTCTCAGCGTTGACACGCGCGCCTATTTCACCGCAGCAACGATGGTGATCGCGGTGCCGACCGGCGTGAAGATCTTCTCGTGGATCGCGACAATGTGGGGTGGCTCGATCACCTTCCGGGTCCCGATGCTGTGGGCGATCGGCTTCATCTTCCTGTTCACTGTTGGTGGTGTGACCGGCGTGGTGCTGTCGAATGCCGGCCTTGATGTGGTTCTCCACAACACCTATTACGTGATCGCACATTTCCATTACGTGCTCTCGCTTGGTGCGGTGTTTGGCCTTTTTGCGGGTTTCTACTACTGGTTCTCGAAGATGACCGGTTACGAGTATTCCGAATGGCTTGGCAAGCTGCATTTCTGGGTGACGTTCGTCGGGGTGAACCTGACCTTCTTCCCGATGCACTTCCTTGGCCTTGCGGGTATGCCGCGCCGTTACATCGACTATCCTGATGCCTTCGCAGGCTGGAACATGGTGGCGTCGATCGGGTCCTATATCGGTGCGCTGGGTGCCATCCTCTTCCTGGTTGTGATCGCCGAGGCCTTCATCGCGAAGCGCCGCGCCGCCGACAACCCGTATGGTGAGGGGGCAACCACGCTGGAATGGCAGGTGTCCTCGCCACCGCGGTACCACACCTTTGATGAACTTCCGAAGGTGAAGTAAGGAGCGGCCTCGCCGCCGAACCGGAGACGATGACCATTTCATCACACCAGAACCTAACCGAGACGACCGACGCGCTGTATGGCCCGTCGGTCGCCGATTTCTGGCAACTGCTGAAGCCGCGGGTGATGAGCCTTGTGATCTTCACCGGGTTTGCCGGCATGTTTCTGGCGCCAGGGGGAATGCATTCGCTGCTGTTTGCGATCTCGCTGTTTGCCATCGCTGCCGGGGCAGGTGCCTCGGGCGCCATCAACCAGTGGTATGACCGCGATATCGACGCCATCATGGCGCGGACCAGCCAGCGGCCGATTCCGGCCGGAGCTGTCGTTCCGGCAGAAGCGCTGAGCTTCGGGCTGATCATTTCGGCCCTGTCGGTGCTGCTTCTCGGGCTGGCGTCGAACTGGCTGGCGGCCGGACTTCTGGCCTTTACCATCTTTTTCTACGCTGTTGTCTATACGGTCTGGCTGAAGCGCAGCACGCCGCAGAACATTGTCATCGGTGGTGCCGCCGGGGCCCTGCCACCTGTGGTCGGCTGGGCTGCTGTAACGGGGGGGCTGTCGATCGAGCCTCTGTTGCTGTTCGCCATCATCTTCATGTGGACGCCGCCGCATTTCTGGGCGCTCGCCCTGTTCCGCAACGAGGACTATACCCGCGCCGGCGTGCCGATGATGCCGGTGGTGGCTGGTGCGCCGGAGACCCGTCGCCAGATCCTGATCTATGCCGTGATCCTGGCACCGCTTGGCGTTGTGCCATCAATGATCGGCATGGCGACAATCGGGTATGGCATTGTATCGGCGGCGCTCGGGTTCAATTTCGTGAGGCTGTCATGGGTGCTGTTCCGGCGTCCGGATGATGCCGCGGCAAAGCGGCTGTTCGCCTTTTCCATATTGTATCTTTTCCTGCTGTTCCTGGGGCTGGTGATTGACCGGCTGGTTGTCCAAAGCGGGCTGATTGTGGGGCTGGCATGACCGAACGTCCGGAGCCAAAGACCGCTGAAGAGATGGTGCGGATGCGCAAGTCGCGCAATCTGGCGCTTGTTCTGGCGATTGCCGGGCTGGCGGTGCTGTTCTTCGTCCTGACGATAGTGCGGATGGGGGGCGCCACATGAGTAGCCCGGTTCTGACACCGGCCGATGCGCCGTCCGGAAGCAACCGCCGTCTGCTGATGGTGCTGGCGCTTGTCGTCGGCGGCATGGTCGGGCTGGCCTATGCCTCGGTTCCGCTTTATCAGCTGTTCTGTCAGGTGACCGGCTATGGTGGCACCACGCAGGTGGCCGATGCCAGCGGCGAGACCGTGATTCCGGATCATCCGGTGAAGATCCGGTTTGATGCGAATATCAGCCCGTCGCTGAACTGGCGGTTCGAGGCGGTCGACGCGCCGCTGACCCTGAATCCGGGCGAAGAGGTGGTGATCAACTACCGTGCCACCAACCTTGGTGACGCGCCCTCCACCGGTACATCGACCTATAATGTGACGCCGGTAAAGGCCGGGCCACATTTCATGAAAATCGACTGTTTCTGCTTTATCGAGCAGACATTGCAACCGGGGGAATCGGTGCTGATGCCCGTGCGCTTCTTCATCGACCCGGAAATCGTCACCGACAGCAATACAAGTGATGTCGATGAGATTATTTTGTCCTATACCTTCTTCCCGGCACTGTCTGCCGGTGAAGACGGTAATACTTGATCGCGGGAGAGGTGGTTTCGCCATGGCGGGACCAGATTGAGAGGAGACCAACATGAGCGGTGAAAACAAACACCCTTACCATCTTGTCGAGCCAAGCCCCTGGCCGGCTGTCGGATCGGCAGCTGCTTTTGTGGCGGTGATTGGCGGCGTGATGTTCATGCATGAGGTGCAGCACGGGGTCGCCGTTCTTGGCCTTGGCATGGCGCTGGTGCTGGCCACCATGTTCATGTGGTGGCGCGACATCATTCGCGAAGCCGAATATCAGGGCCATCACAGCCCGATCGTGCAGATCGGCATGCGGTACGGCATGATGCTGTTCATCGCCTCGGAGGTGATGTTCTTTGTCGCCTTCTTCTGGGCCTTCTTCGATCGGGCGCTGTTCCCGATGGATGGTGTCTGGCCACCAGAGGGGATCACGACCTTCGACCCGTTCGACCTGCCGTTGATCAACACACTGGTTCTGCTGCTGTCGGGATGTACCGTGACCTGGTCACACCACGCGCTGCAGCATGGGAACCGCAAGGACTTCATGACCGGTCTTGGCATGACCGTCATTCTCGGGGTGCTGTTCACCGGACTTCAGGCGCTGGAATACAGCCACGCGCCGTTCGGCTTTACTGACGGCATCTACCCGTCGGTCTTTTACATGGCCACCGGCTTCCACGGCTTTCACGTGATCATCGGCACCTGCTTCCTCGCGGTGTGCTGGTTCCGCGGCCTTGCCGGGCATTTCACAGACAAGCAGCATTTCGGTTTCGAGGCCGCCGCCTGGTACTGGCACTTCGTTGACGTCGTCTGGCTGTTCCTGTTTGCCGCTGTGTACTGGTGGGGCGGCTGATCACCGCCCACGCGCCAATCGGCGCGGATTGTCAAATCGGGGGAGGGGGCGCTTTTTTCGGGCGCTCCCTTTTCATTGGTGGTAAGCACATGGCGCCACCGTCAAAGGTAGAATGATGAATTTCAGACCGCTTTTCTGGCCAACCTTCGTCGCGCTTCCCGCGCTTCTCGTCCTGTTGTGGCTTGGCACCTGGCAGTTGCAGAGGCTGGAATGGAAAAACCAGCTGATCGAGGATTTTGAATCCCGCGCGACATCTGCGCCGATCGACCTTCCGGTTGGCGCGGTTGGCCCGGAGATGGAATTCCGCCGGCTGGAACTGACCGGCAGCTTCGACCATGCGCGTGAAGTGTTCATGACCGGCCGCACTTATGAGGGCAATGCCGGGTTCCATATCATCACCCCGTTCACCCTGAATGACGGGCGAATCATTCTGGTCAATCGTGGCTGGGTGTCGGAATCCTATCGCGAACAGGAAAAGCGGGAATTCACCCTTGTCGAGGGTGAGGTGACGGTTCCCGCCATTCTGAGATTCCCCGGGAAGAAGGGCTATTTCGTTCCGGAAAACGAACCCGAGAACGGTTTCTGGTTCACCGTGGTGCCATCACAGATTGTCGCTCATCTGGGCCTTGGGGAGCGTGCCGAGACCGGGATCTACGCGGCGACTGTCCGTACCTCGGACACCATCGAGTTGCCCATCGCGGCCCGCACTGAAACAAACCTTCGCAATTCGCACCTTGGTTACGCGATTACCTGGTATGGCATCGCCTGCGCACTGATCGGGGTGTATCTTGCCTTCCATCATCAGGCCGGTCGGCTGCGCTTCGGGCGTGGCGGCGCATAGGGGGCTTTGCATGGACTATATCAGCACCCGGGGTCAGGATGGCCCACTTGGCTATGAAGAGGCGCTCCTGAGCGGTCTTGCACGCGACGGAGGGCTGTATCTGCCTGTTACCTATCCTGCCTTTACGCATGACGAGATCGCCGCAATGGCCGGGATGTCCTATGCCGAGATCGCCGGCAGGATCATGGCGCGTTTCACCGATGGCGAGATTGACGAAGCCGAGATGACGGCGATGGCGGCAGACGCCTATGCCGGGTTCACCGATCCCGAGGTGGCGCCGCTGAAGCCGCTGAGTGGCGACATTCATGTTCTGGAGCTTTTCCATGGTCCTACCATCGCGTTCAAGGACTACGCGATGCAGTTCCTGTCGCGGGCGTTTGACCGGGCGTTGCGCTCGGCCGGCCGCCAGGCTGTGATCCTCGGTGCGACCAGCGGAGATACCGGCTCGGCAGCGCTCGAGGCGTTTCAGGGCCGTGACGCCGTCGATATATTCATCCTGTTTCCGGACGGGCGGGTCTCGCCGGTGCAGCAACGCCAGATGACATCGGTCGATGCGCCGGGCGCGCATGCCGTGGCTGTCGGCGGGGATTTTGATGACTGTCAGGCAATCGTGAAGTCGCTGTTCAATGATCACGCGTTCCGTGACAAGGTGAACCTGTCGGCGGTCAACTCGATCAACTGGGCTCGGCTGATGCCGCAGATCGTCTATTACTTTACCGCGGCGCTGGCACTTGGCGCGCCAGACCGCAGCGTTGCCTTTTCCGTGCCGACCGGCAATTTCGGAAATGTCTTCGCTGGCTATGTTGCATCGCGCATGGGGTTGCCGATCGAGCGTCTGATCGTCGCCTCGAACCGGAATGACATCCTGACCCGCTTTTTCGAGCAGGGGGCCATGCAGCGGGAAACCGTGACGCCGTCGCTCAGCCCGTCGATGGATATTCAGGTATCAAGCAATTTCGAGCGGCTTCTGTTCGAGCTTCTTGATCGTGATGGCGCGCGTGTGGCCAAGATCATGAAAGACTTCGCCGAGACCGGCAGGTTCGAGCTTCCTGCCGCGGCAATGCAGGCCGCGCGGGGGCTGTTCTCGGCCTACAGGCTGGATGATGAGGGCACGGTGGCGGAAATTGCGGCCAGCACTGGCGAAGGGATGACTCTCGACCCGCACAGCGCTGTCGGCGTGTCTGCGGCGCGTCGTGCCATTGCCGACGGCACCGTGGCAGCAGGTGTACCGGTTGTTGCGCTGGCGTGCGCGCATCCGGCGAAGTTTCAGGATGCGGTGACAAAAGCCACCGGAACCGAGCCGCCACTGCCGCCGCATCTTGCCGATCTGATGCAGCGACCTGAAAAGATGCAGACAGCGGCAGCAAACCCGGACGCCGTTCGAGAGATGGTACTGACGATGAGGAGACCAGCATGAGCCGTGGCATTCTGACCGAACTTGGCAGCGGGTTGAAAGTGGCAACCCGTGCCCTGCCGCAGGCACAGTCGCTGTCCGTCGGGATCTGGGTGAATGCCGGTGCGCGCGACGAGCGTGACAGCGAGACCGGGATCGCGCATATGCTGGAACATATGGCGTTCAAGGGAACAAAACGCCGGTCAGCGCGTGACATCGCCACCGAGGTCGAGAATGTCGGCGGCTATATGAATGCGCATACAAGCCGTGAGGAAACAGCTTACTACCTTCGTCTTCTTCCTGAATATCTGGATATGGGAATCGATATTCTGGCCGATATCCTGACCGAGCCGGCAATGCCCGATGAAGAAATCGAGCGTGAGCGCGGCGTCATCATCCAGGAAATCGGCCAGTCGCTCGACACGCCGGATGACATCGTCTTCGACATGTTTGCCAAAGCCTCCTACGGCAGCCATACGCTTGGCCGCCCTATTCTTGGGTCGGTCGAGAGTGTCAGCGGCTTTTCGCGCGCCAATCTCCAGGGGTTCATGTCGCGCCATTATGGTGCCGGGCAGATGCTGGTTACCGGGTCTGGCGCTGTTGACCATGATGATTTTGTGCGCCGGGTCGAAACCCGTCTTGCCGCGCTGGAAACGGCTGAGCATGCTACACGGCGCGCGCCGGAATGGCTTGGCGGCCGTCATGTCGAGACGCGCGATCTTGAACAGACGCATCTTGTGATCGGCTTGCCGTCATTCGGTGCGCAGGATGACCGGCGCTATGCGTTGATGCTTCTGTCCACCCTGTTTGGCGGCGGCATGTCTTCACGGCTGTTCCAGGAAGTGCGCGAGAAGCGCGGCCTGTGTTACTCGATTTTCTCGTTCGCCAGCATGTATTCCGACAGTGGGCATTTCGGCATCTATGCCGGCACATCGGCGGCGCAGGCCAATGAGATGCTGTCAGTCACCGCGTCGCAGCTTGCCGATCTCGCCGCCGGGGTGGGTGCAGAGGAGCTTGACCGCGCCAAGGCACAGCTCCGCGCCTCGCTGGTGATGGCGCGAGAATCCGTTGCCGGATGTGGTGATTCTCTTGCCCGCCAGATCATGATGTTTGGTGAACCGCAGGATGATGCCGAGATTTTGGAGCGCATCATCGGTGTTGGCGCGGACGAGGTCAGCACCGTAGCGGCTGACCTGATCGCGGGTGGTCAGCCGGTGATCACCGCCATCGGGCCAGAGGCCGGGATCATGTCAAACGAGGAGCTTGCGGGAATTTTCGCTGGCAGGGCCTGAGACAGTGCCGGGCTGGTCAGGCACTTCCTGCAGATCCGGCAAAGAAGCCCGGGTCGATGCCAAGCGCGGCAAAGCTGTGTTGCCACAAGGTGCGACGGTCATGGTCAAAAACCAGATCGGTCGAGGCCGGCAGGTTCAGCCACACATTCTCCGCCATCTCGCGATCAAGCTGGCCAGCACTCCAGCCCGCACACCCAAGCGACACAATGGATTGCGCCGGCCCGACACCTTCGGTGATGTCGCGCAGGATGTCGATGCTGGCAGTCAGACCGATCTCATGGGTGACTGTCATGCTTTCGGGAAGCATATGGTCCTGCGAATGAAGCACAAACCCGCGATTGCCATCCACCGGCCCGCCGATATGCACCGGATTGGCGGCGCAGAAACGCGGCGCACCAATGTCGAGCTTTTCATAGAGATCGCCAAGATTGAGCCTGCTGGCAGGCTTGTTGATCACCAGCCCCATCGCCGATTCAGGGTCATGGTGACACATCAGGATCACCGTTTTCTCAAACCGTTCATCGCCGATATGGGGGCTGGCCACAAGAAGTTGGCCCTGAAGCGAGGGCATACCGTTCCTGTTTCCGGCGAAGTCATCGTCAGGTGATTGCGAAGCTGCGTTTGATTTCCTATCTTGCGTCATGCTTTAGCCTAGACATGAAAAATGGATGGGGTAAAGCGTCAATCCAGCAGCGGCGAGGCCGCCCAAGTCAGATGAAACCTGCACCAGAAACCTTCCAAGGCCGCTTGTTCATGCGGTGTCTTGGCATTTTCGCGGCGTTTTTCACAGCGCTGTTGCCAGCCTCTGCGCCTGCTGCCGAATCCGGCTGGATCGGCGAGCAGACAATCGGTGAGGCACGGCTTGTCTCCGCGGTGACGGCGACAGGAACGCTCCAGACACTGCCGCTTGGACTTGAATTTACCCTGGCGCCGGGATGGAAAATCTACTGGCGCACACCGGGCGAGGCTGGGTTGTCGCCGGTCATCGACCTGTCGGAAAGTGCCACGCCGGGATTGTCCGGATCTTTCCGCTGGCCGCTTCCAACACGGTTTGACGCGTTCGGTTTCGATAATTTCGGCTATGAAAATGCGGTTATCCTTCCCTTCGACGTGACCGGCCATGTGGCTGATTCGCCGGTCCGCATCACCGCCGATCTGGAAGCGCTGGCCTGTGCCGAGATCTGCGTGCCACTTGCCGGCAGGCTTGAGCTCGAGATTCCCGACGGGGCGGCGATGCCAAGCCGGCACGCACAGGCGATCGCCCAGTTTGCCGCGATGGTGCCGCGTCGCGCGGACCAGACCGGCGTCAGTCCCAGCGCGCCGACGCTTCGCATTGCTGCTGCCGCGCCGCGTGAGGAGGGACTCTATGTCGAGCTTGCCGAGGGCGCGCCTGCCCTGGCCGAGCTGTTTGTGGAAGGCATATCTGATGTCGCCTTCAAGGCGCCGGTCGCGGAAGGCAGAGGTCTGTTTGTGGCAGCGGTGCCGGCCGAGGGGCTCGATCTTGCCGGCAAGAGGCTGACGCTGACAGTCAGCGCCCCGCCGGAATTTGGCGAGTTCGATGTCACGGTGTCTGATGGCAAGGCTGCCAGCGCGGCCGGTCAGGCGACAGGACTGTCCGTCACGATGATCATGGTGGCGCTTCTTGGCGGACTGATTCTCAACCTGATGCCCTGCGTGCTGCCGGTGCTGGCATTGAAGCTGTCGTCGGTGCTGTCGGCGGCGGCGGGGCCGCGCCGGGTGCTGCGTCTGCGCTTTCTGGCCGGCGCTGCCGGGATTGTGACAAGCTTCATGCTGCTGGCTGCTGGCCTTGCGATGCTGCGGTTTGCCGGGGGTACCGTCGGCTGGGGGATCCAGTTCCAGAACCCGCTGTTCCTGTCAGTGATGATCGTCATGCTTGGCGTCTTCGCTCTCAGCCTTCTTGACCGGCTGATCATCCCGGTGCCGCGCTTTGCCCAGTCGCTGACGGGTTTGGCAGGCGGGACCAACAGCAGCCCTTACCGCGGTGATTTTCTGGCCGGAATGCTGGCCACCATTCTTGCCACGCCCTGTTCGGCGCCGTTTGTCGGCACTGCGGTGGCGGCGGCGCTGTCAGGCAGCACAGCCACCCTGTTTGGCATCTTCCTTGCGCTTGGGATCGGGCTTGCCACGCCCTGGCTTCTGGTTGCTGTGCAGCCGTCGCTTGTAGCCTTCCTGCCGCGCCCCGGCCCGTGGATGGCGTGGATGAAGCGCGGGTTGGCGCTTCTTCTTGCCGGCACGATGATCTGGCTTGGTGGCATTCTGGCAGAGGTGCTGTCGCCGGCACCGGCAGGCGATTCCGTCAGTGCCGATGCCCTGTGGCAACCCTGGTCACGCAAGGCGATGGCGGACGGCCTGGCCGCCGGAACGCCTGTGCTTGTTGATGTCACCGCCGACTGGTGCGTTACCTGCAAGGCGAACAAGGCGCTGGTGCTGGACCGTGCACCGGTGGCGGCAACGCTGTCCGGTGCTGCCGATGATGGCAGGCTGCTGCTGCTTCGCGCTGACTGGACCCGTCCGGATGATGCGATCGCGGCGTTTCTCGCCAGCTATGGCCGCTTTGGCATTCCCTTCAACATCGTGATCCCTGCGGATGAGACGGATGTTTTCATCCTGCCGGAAATCCTGACCAGCGGATCGGTGATGCAGGCACTTGAAAATGCTGGCGTAACAGCCAAATAAAGCCGATGGCTCTCGCACGGGGACCATCTCAATCCACAGACTCCCGGGACTAGACATCATGACCATCGAAGCCGGTCAGGCCATTCCTCAGGCCACCATCCAGATCAAGACTGACGACGGCGTGGACGCCCACGATACACTGGAATATTTCGGCGCTGGCAGGACCATCCTGTTTGCGCTTCCGGGAGCTTTCACCGCCACCTGTTCGGCCAAGCACCTCCCCGAATTTGTCGCCAAGGCGGAGGAACTGCAGGCCACCGGTGTCGACCGGATCGCGTGCCTTGCGGTGAATGATGCGCATGTGATGAAAGCCTGGGGCGACATTCATGGGGCGCCCGGCAAGATCGACATGCTTGCAGACCCGCATGCCGAGTTTGCGCGGGCACTCGGGGTCGCCGTGCATATGGGGCCGATTCTGGGAGAGCGCGCCACCCGCTGCGCGATGATTATCGATAATGGGGTGCTGACCAGCATAATGATGGAAGAGGTCGGGGCCTATGAGGTGTCCAGCCCCACCTATGTGATGACGCAGCTCTAGCTGCGCTCAGATATTGATTGAGCTGGCCGCGGCGCGGGCCAGCTCGTCGCACCGCTCGTTCATCTCATTGCCGGCATGGCCCTTGACCCAGTGCCAGGTCACCTGATGGCGCTGCAGCGCGGTATCAAGCTGCTGCCACAGATCCTGATTCATCACCGGCTTCTTTGCCGCTGTGCGCCAGCCATTGGCCTTCCAGCGCGGCATCCAGTCGGTCACGCCCTGCATCACATATTTGCTGTCAGTATGAAGATCGACCTGCATCGGCCGTTTCAGCGCGTTCAGGCCCTCGATTGCGGCCTGAAGTTCCATCCGGTTGTTGGTGGTGTCCTCCACCGGGCCGCTCAGCTCACGCCTCTCCTCGCGCCACTGCAGCACCGCCGCCCAGCCACCCGGGCCAGGGTTGCGCAGGCAGGATCCGTCAGTATGGAGTGTCACGCGTTCGCCCATCGCCGCTATAGCCCTATGCCATAGGCGGTGGTGCCTGACACCGACTGGTGAAAGCGCAGGATGCTCCAGTACTCCATCGGGTTCTTCGGGCTGACAAGCGCGTCTTTCGGCGTGTGAATCCAGTCATAGAGCCGTGTCAGGAAAAACCGCATTGCCGAGCCTGCGGCGAGGGTCGGGATGGCTTCGGTTTCCGCTTCGCTCAGCGGTCGCACCTCCTGATACCCGCGCAACATGGCACGTGACTTGGTGAGGTTGAAGCTGCCATCCGGTTCAAAGCACCAGCTGTTCAGGCAAATCCCGAGGTCATAGGCGAAGATGTCATCACAGGCGAAATAGAAATCGATCACACCGGTCAGCCTGTCGCCGATGAACAGGACATTGTTGGGGAACAGGTCGGCATGGATGACGCCGGAAGGCAGGTCATCCGGCCAGGACGACAGGATGGTGTCCAGCCGCTCCTGAATCTTTGTCTGCATGCCGTCACCGACGATGTTGGCGTCACTGCCAATGGAATCGAACAGCGGCTGCCATGCCGCCGGGCCAAGGGCGTTTGTCCGCCGCCGCGTCACCGGCGCACAGTTCATATGCATGGTCGCCAGCGACCGTCCGAGTTCGGCGCATTTCTCGCGGCTTGGAAAGCGGCTCCATGTGCCGTCCAGGAAGGTGAAGACGGCACAGGGGCGTCCCATGAGTTCCTGGAGGATCGAGCCATCCCGCGCCTGTACGGGCAGGGGGCAGTTCATCCCTGAATCCGCCAGCACCTGCATCACCTCGATGAAAAAGGGAAGGTCATGTCGCTCCACCCGCTTTTCATAAAGCGTCAGGATGTAGTTGGCCCGGTCGGTGCGCAGCAGATAGTTCGAATTTTCCACGCCCTCGGCTATGCCGGCGAAGCTCAGCACGGTTCCCAGATCATACGCCGCCATGAAGTCGGCAAGCGCAGCATCATCGACATTGGTATAGACGGCCATCCGTTGCTCAGCCCTGATTTGCCAGGATCGGCGGCAGCTTGAAGGTCATCGTTTCCTCGACAAGCGCATCCTCATCAAGTTGCAGGTCATAGCGCCCGCGCATGGTATCGATGATGTCGTGGATCAGGCTTTCTGGGGCCGAGGCCCCGGCCGACAGACCCACATGGGTGGCGTTGTCGATCTCGTCCCAGTCGATGGCCCCGACATCGGCAACAAGCCGGCCCCGCGCGGCGCCAGCGCGCTCTGCAACTTCGACAAGCCGCTTTGAGTTCGATGAATTTTCCGCGCCAACGACAAGAACGATGTCACACAGGGGCGCGATGTGCTTGACCGCATTCTGCCTGTTGGTGGTGGCATAGCAGATGTCTTCGCCCCGCGGGCCGGAGATCTCCGGAAACCTGAACTGCAGGATGGAGATGATTTCCGCTGTGTCGTCCACCGACAGGGTTGTCTGCGTGGCGAATGCCAGATCCGCATCCTCAGGCGGGGTGACGGTGCGTGCATCCTCGGCTGTCTCGACCAGGGTGATCTCTCCGGAGTCAACCTGACCCATGGTGCCTTCGACCTCTGGATGGCCGGCATGCCCGATCAGCAACACATGCTTGCGCTGCGCGGCGTGCCGACGGGTCTCAACATGCACTTTGGTGACCAGCGGGCAGGTGGCGTCAACGGCAATCATGTTGCGGCGGTCCGCCTCGGCAACAACAGCGCGCGATACACCATGTGCCGAGAAGACGACAGGCGCGCCCTCCGGAACCTCTTCAAGCTCCTCGACAAAGACCGCGCCCTTGGCAGCGAGACCGTCGACCACAGTCCTGTTGTGAACAATCTCATGCCGCACATAGACAGGCGCGCCGAACCTCTCCAGCGCAACCTCGACAATGCGAACGGCCCGATCGACCCCGGCACAGAACCCGCGGGGCGCGGCAAGATGAAGGAATTTCCGGTCTTTTGTCACGGCCTGCTCCATGTCGTTGTTCTTGCGCGATTACACCGCACAGGTCAATTGCTGTTGTCTGAAAAAGCAGATAGGATGCGGCGCATGAAACACCAGACCCTCGCACGATTTCTTCCGATATCTACCGTTCTGGGCGGCGCAGCTTTCCTTGCCGCCTGCGCCGGGGACCCGGTCTATGTGGCCTGTCCGGAAATCACCGCACCGCCGGAAGGCACAGCCGCCTTCAGGAAGATCGATGTGACCGGCGAGGTGATCGATGTTCGGATGAATGGCGTACGCGGCCTGTGCCAGCCGGTTGATGGCGGAACGCGGGTTGATGTCGCGATTGGACTGAAGATGAAGCGTCCGGCGGCCGAGAGTTTTGCCGGCGGCGTTGCCGAGGTCGAGGTCATGGCCTTTATCATTGATGCGGACGACAAGGTGGTTCGCACCGACACTGTCTTGTACAAGACAGGCTTCAGGGATGGTATGCGCATCGTTTATCCGGTCGCCGAATATTCGGACGAGCTGTCAGATGGCCAGCGTCTTGTGCTGGCCCTCGTTCCCGAGCTTTAGGAATTTTCAGGAAAACAGAGAGATGCAGATCGGCGCCCGGAGGCGCCGACTGCTAGTTCAGTTTATCGATGTCGCTTGCGGCGTCGTCGATCAGCGCGAGGCCGGAGTCGTTGTCCAGCTTCGAGGTGATGATCTGCGCCGCAGAGGCAATCGCGAGGCTTGCCGCCTTGTCGCGGAGCTCGTTGATCATTGCGGTTTCTGCCGCCTTGATCTTGGCTGTGGCCTGCTGTTCACGACGCTTGATCGTTTCCTCGGCCGCCTTTTCCGCATTTTCGCGAATACGTTCGGCAGTGGCTTCTGCCGTCTTCAGGATCGATTTCGCCTCTTCAGACGCCTCACGATGAAGACGCTGGAACTGATGCAGTTCGTCGAGCGCAGCCTCGCGGAGCTCACGGGCTTCATCAAGATCGGTTTTGATCTTGTTGGACCGCTCGTCAAGCATCGCGCCAAGCACGGCACCAGCCTTCTTCCAGACAAGCGCGATGAATGTCACAAAGCCAACGGCAACCCAGACTGATTCCCAAACAATGCCGTCCATCATCCTGCCTCCTGCATGGCCAGATCCTTGGCGACCGCTTTCACGGCTTTCTCCGCCTGCGCCTTTGTTGCCTTCACACCGGCGATCTGTGCCGCAGTGTCGATGGCAGCTTCAGCCGCGATGGCAGTGATGTTGCCTTCGGCTTCAGCCCGATCGGCAGCCAGCTTTGTTTCCGCCTTGCCAATCTTGGTCGCCATCCGCTTGCCAGCTTTCGCTTCGGCGGCGTCTGCCTTTGCCTGGGCGTCGGCAGCAGCCTTGCGGGCGAATTCCGCCGCATCGGAGCGGGCTTCATCAAGGCTTGCTTCGTATTCGGTGCGGGTCTGCGCGGCCTCCGCACTCGCCTCGCGGGCGCGTGTGAGGTCATCATCAAGACGTGTGCGGCGTTCCTCGAGGACCGAACCGATCCGCGGGGTGACGACGCGCGCCATGAAGATGTAGCCAATGCCGAATACCACCGCCAGCCAGAACAGCTGTGACGGCCAGGTATCGACCTTCAGCTGCGGCAGGCCGGGCTCGGAATCCCCCGCCGCATGGGCGAGAGAGCCGATACCGGCCACTAGCGACGCCGTCGCAACGGCTGCGGCTGTTTTGAGAGTGCTCATGCCAGTCTCCTTGACTGACCGTCCAGCCGGCGGTGCCGGCGGACGATCAAAATCGGATGCGGAAGCCGGCTTAGAGCGCAAACAGAAGCAGCAGCGCGACAACCAGCGCGAACAGTGCGATGGCTTCGGTCAGGGCGAAGCCCAGGATGCCGATGCCGAACACTTCGCCACGAGCTGCCGGATTGCGGGCAATCGAATTGACAAGCGAGGAGAAGATGTTGCCGATACCAAGTGCAACGCCGAGAAGCGGGAGTACGGCAATGCCGGCACCAATCATCTTTGCAGCTTCTACTTCCATGTTCCTAGTCCTTCCGTAGGTTTTTCAAGTCTAAGTAGCTGTTAGTCCAGTCCGCTGTTGACCGTCAGCGGTAAACGTTACGCCGCGCAGCGCCTGCCCTAGTGCAGGTGCAACGCGTCATTCAGATACATGCATGTCAGGATGGTGAACACATACGCCTGAAGCGCTGCCACCAGGAATTCCAGTCCGGTCAGTCCGATAATCGCGGCAAACGGCAGCAGCGAGCCGGTGACCGCGATGCCGCCAGCACCAGAGATCATCACGGCGAGGCCAGCAAAGACCTTCAGCATCGTATGACCGGCCAGCATGTTGGCGAACAGACGAACCGAGAGGCTCACCGGACGCACGAAATAGGAAATCACCTCGATCACAATCAGGAACGGGATCAACGGCTTTGGCGCGCCGGCAGGCACGAACAGCGTGAAGAAGTGCAGTCCGTGCTTGACCAGGCCGACGATGGTCACGCCGACAAACACGAAGGCCGCCAGCGCGAAGGTCACGATGATCTGCGAGGTAAAGGTGTAGGAATAGGGCACCATACCAAGAAGGTTGCCGAACAGCAGGAAGACAAACAGGGTGAAGATGAACGGGAAATAGGCGCGCCCGTCATTGCCAACATTGCTTCGCACCAGATCGGCGACGAATTCATACATCATCTCGGCGGCGCATTGCAGCCTGCCGGGAACCATCTCGCGCTTCGACATGGCGCTGGCAAGGAAGACCCCGCCGACGACCATTGCCAGCAGCATGAAGAGGCTGGAATTGGTGAAGGATATGTCGTAACCGCCGGCGCTCAGCTCGAAGATCGGCTTGATCTTGAACTGCTCGATAGGTGAGTGCATCCCCTCAGAAGCCATAGGTCATTCGTCCCTTGCTTGCCAACGGCTACCGGCCGTCGGTGTCACTGTCACTGTCATCACCGGCATCACGCCGGTGCTCATCAAAATATCCGGTCGCCATACCGCGGCCAGATACCATTCTCCACACATTCAGCATCCCGGCCGCTGCGCCCAGAAACAGCAGCAACACCATGAACAGAGGCGTTGTGCCAAGCCAGCGGTCAAGCACCCAGCCGATGAACGTTCCGACCATCACCCCGGCAACCAGTTCGGTTGCGACGCGGCCCAGGATGGCTCCCATGCCGGGTGGAAGAGCGTGGCGCTCATGCGTCTTCGACTGTTCCTGATCCCCCTGCAACTGGGCGATGCGGCGGTCGATATCCTGCAGACGTTTGTCGCCGCGGTTCGGTTCCTGATCGCTCATGTTGTCTTGTCTGTGGGGGCTGGTATCGACTGGATGGTTTCGGCCACACATGATGGCCGGTGCGGGTCCAGTCTGCCAGTGAAGACGCTGTGCCGATCCCCGTCCCTTATGGTTGGTCCCGTATGGTTGCTGTCCATGTAACTGGGCCCCGGAACGCATGTTTGATCACACGAGATTCCGGGTGCCGAAATCGCGCACAAAATAGGGGTCCGCCTCGGTTGTTGTCAAGCATTCAATCCCCTGTGATTTTACCAGCGTTTCTGCGGGTTTGCCGAGGGGGTTTCGGGCCTCTTCGCGGCGTGGAGCGCAGGGGTCAGGCTACGGCGACGTCACGGATTCGCTCGGCGGTCTGAAGATCGACCGAGACCAGCTTCGAAATGCCGCGCTGTTCCATGGTCACACCGAACAACCTGTCCATTCGTGCCATTGTCATCCGGTGATGCGTGATCACCAGGAATCGGGTGCCGGTCTTGTTGGCAATCTCGCGCAGAAGATCGCAGAACCGCGCCACGTTGGTGTCGTCAAGCGGCGCATCGACCTCGTCAAGGACGCAGATCGGAGCCGGGTTTGTCAGAAACACCGCAAAGATCATGGCCAGCGCTGTCAGCGCCTGCTCGCCACCGGACAGAAGCGACAGCGACTGCAGACGCTTGCCGGGTGGCTGCGCCAGAATTTCCAGCCCGGCCTCCAGCGGATCATCCGATTCCGTCAGTTGCAGTTCGGCGGTGCCACCGCCAAACAGGATCTTGAACAGGTCGCGGAAATGTCCGTTCACTGTGGCAAAGCTGCTGAGAAGCTGTTCCCGGCCCTGACGGTTCAGGCGGGAAATGGCGGTGCGAAGCTTGTCGATGGCAGCGACCAGATCTTCGGCCTCGGTCTCCATCGACTCGATCCGTGTGGCCACCTCTTCCATTTCCGCCTCGGCGCGCAGGTTTACCGGGCCGATGGTGTCGCGCTCACGGATCAATCTCTGGACGCGGTCCTCAAGGCTGGTCAGATCACCAAGCGTTCCGGCGTCCTCGGTCTCGGCAAGCGCGGCAAGACCGTCCGGGCCGCAGGCAAGCTTGTCCTCAATCTGGACAAGAAGAACGCGGCGGGTTTCTTCGGCGCGTTCGCGCGCGCCTTCCGCCCGGATCTGCGACTCGCGACCTTCGGCAAGGGTGGCATCGGCCTCGCGCTGTGCTGTTTCCGCCTCGGCCAGAGCCGCTTCCGCAGTGCGAAGCGCGTCGGCAGCCTGCTGGCGAAGGGTCTCGGCTTCATCAAGCCTGTCAGCAAGGGCATGACGCTGCGCGGCAATCTCATCTGGTTTGGCCGCAAGCGTCTGCTGTTCGGCATCTGCTTCGGCAAGGCGGGCCTGCATCTGTTCAACCCGCGCCACGGCACCGGCCTGTCTTTCCTGCCACTGCGCGGTTTCGGCGGCGCAGGATTGCTGGCGGTCACGCGCCGCGCGCAGCGTTGCTGCCAGCTGTGATTCGGCCTGCATGGCCTCGGCAAGGTGGCCACGCTGGGTTTCGGCTGCCTGCCGGGCTTCGTTTTCTGCGGCGGCCAGCGCGGCATCGTCACCCAGCGCTGCCGCGTCGGTCTGGGCAACGGCAAGATCGGCCCGCATTGTCGCCAGGCCTGATTGCAGGTCACCAGCACGTTCTTCGGAAGCGGCGAGGCGCAGACGGCAGCTCTCCTCATCACGGCGGGCGGTGGCAAGTGCCTGCTCGGCGGTGGCAGCAGCGCCCCGGCAGGTGGCCTGCGTGTCCCGCGCGGCGGCAAGGGCGGCCTCTGCCTCTTCAAGGGCGGTGGCAAGTCGGCTTTCGCTCGCAGCGGCCTCGGCAAAGCCGGCCTGCAATTCTTCAAGACGTTGCCGTTGACGAATGCGCTCGGCACCGGCATCGCTGGCGCCTGTCTTGCGAACAAATCCGTCCCAGCGCCACAGGCCACCATCCGGTGTGGTCAGCGCCTGACCGGGCCTCAGGTCAGGCTGCATTACCTGTGCCTCGCTGCTTGACGAGACAATACCGATCCCGGCAAGGGCGGCGGCAAGCTCGGGCGCGCCGCTTATGTGAGCTGCAAGCGGGGTGCTGCCTTCCGGCGGCAATAGGCCGGTGGCATCTGCGCCGCCGCGCCAGTAAGCCATCTCGCCGCTTCCTGCCGGCGCTGACAGTTCATCGGCAAGACAGGCTGTCAGCGCAGCTTCCATACCGTCGGAAACAGACAGGCTGTCGAGGATCGGAATATCGTTGCCGCCGTCGCTTCCGGCCAGCAGGTAGCCAAGCGCGTCGATTTCGGCCTGAAGACGGGCATTCTGTGTCGTGGCTTCACGATGGGCTTGCTGTGCTGAGTCCGATGTTGCCTGGGCGCTGGTCAGTCCCTCTTCGGCTGTGGCCAGCGCCGCTGTGGCCTTGGTGGCGTCTGTCTGTGCGGCTTCAAGTGTGATGGCTGCTGATCCGGCGGCCGCGGTCAGGCTGTCGAGTGAAATGCCGGCAAGCGAGGCTTCGGCCCCGGCGATCCGACGTTCCAGATCGCCAATCCGTGTGGCCAGCGCGTCGCGGGTGCTGACGGCCGCGCGAACCCGGCCGGCGGCTTCCGCAAGGGCTGCGTCAGCGGCGTCGGCCTCGGCGCGGATGGCCGTCAGCCTGTCTGCTGCCGCGGCGCGCTGTGGCTCTGCATCATCAATCTGTTGCTGAAGCTCGGTTGCCTCACGCTGAAGCCGTGCCATGGCCTCGCCGGCGTCGCCGCGGAGGCTTTCCTCGCGCCCGATATCGTCGCGCATCTGTGCCTGTTGGGCGGTAACCCGTTCGATGGCGTGGCGTACCCGCTCCTCCTCGCGGTCCAGCTCGTCACGACCGATGGACAGGCGCTGGAACTCGGCAGCCCGTGCCACCTCGGTCTCGCGAAGTTCTGGCAAGGTGGCCGCCTTTTCGGCCCGCACCGTGGCGCAGGCGGCTGCCGCCTCGGTACGTTCGGCAGTGATTGACCGGGCAGAGCGAAGGGCGTCTTCAGCATCGGCAAGCGCTGTTTCCGCGCCGCTCCACCGCGCCATCAGAAGCTGTGCGTCTGCCTTGCGGATGCGGTCGGCAACCGAGCGGTAGCGGGCGGCCTGGCGGGCCTGTTTGCGAAGCGAATCACGCTGTTCGACAAGGCCGGCAATCACATCATCAAGCCGTTCGAGGTTTGTTTCGGCCCCGCGAAGGCGAAGCTCGGCCTCGTGCCGGCGGGCGTGAAGTCCGCGAATGTTGGCAGCCTCTTCAAGAAGGGCGCGGCGGTCGACAGGTTTTGCGCCGACAATCGCCCCGATCCGCCCCTGCGACACCATCCCCGAGGAACGTGCGCCAGTGGCCGAATCCGCGAACAGAAGCTGCACATCCTTGGCCCGTGCCGGCCTGGCATTCACATAGAAGCTGCTTCCCTTGCCACGTTCGATCTTGCGGGTGATCTCGATTTCGTCATCGTCATTGAAATCGCTTGGTGCGGAGCGGTTGCTATTGTCGAGATTCAGGGTGATTTCGGCAAGATTTCGGGCCGGGCGCTGGTCTGTGCCAGCGAAGATGATGTCGTCCATCTCGGCCCCGCGCATCTGCCGCGCGTTGCTTTCGCCCATGATCCAGCGAAGCCCTTCGACAATATTCGATTTTCCACAGCCATTCGGCCCGACGATGCCGGTCAGCCCGTCATCGATCTCCACCTCCGCACTTTCGGCGAAGGATTTGAAGCCGGTCATTTTCAGACTGCGGAATTTCACGTAACGCTACCGGCCCGCCGGGGCTCAAGACCAATCACCATGCGACTAGGCGCCGAACGCGCTCAACGCCTCGGCGAATTCTTTATAATCCATGTTGCCGGCAAGCGTCATGTCGTCATTCACCACAAAGGTAGGGGTGGAACTGACCTTCCAGGCATCAATTCCCTGCTGGCGCAGATTCACCAGACCTTCGAGGAGTTGCCGGTTGCGCATGATGCTGTTGAACTCGTCGGAACCGACACCGGCGAGGCGGGCCATCTTCTGAAGCTCGGCGACCGGATCGGCGGCGCGAACCCAGACAGGCTGCTTGGCCAGAAGCATCTTCACGAGCGGGAAGAATTTTGATTCCGGTACAGCCCGGACAAGCGCATGTGCGCGAAGCGCCAGACCATCCAGCGGGAACGGGCGCATCTCGAACCTGACGAGCCCCTCGTCAATGAGCTTTGCCTTCACCTTGGGATAGGTGTTGTTGTGGAAATCCGCGCAATGCCCACAGGTCATCGAATAATATTCGGCGACATGGATGGGGGCTGATGCCTCGCCTTCAATGCGTGGCGCCAGTGCCCGCTCAAGCAGATCATCCGCCGCCAGAGCGGTGCCGCCGGCCAGCATCATGGCTGTTGTTGCGAGGGTGCCGGTGGCAAAGCCGCGGCGGGTCATCAGAAAGGGTGTCGAGCTGTCATGTTCCATAGCGTCACAATAGCCAAACAGCCTTGACTGGGCAATGCGGATTCACGCAGATGTCCGCATCTCGCCATGATGTGAGCATCACTCGGCTGTGCCAAGCCGGCGCAGCGCTGCACGAAGCTCCGGCGAGGACACTTTTTTCAGCTTCGCGTCAAGTTCCCAGATCTGTTTCGGATCCGGAGCCGGCGGGGTTTCAAGGGTGTTGCGGAGCGATTCCGTGCTTGGCGGTGGCAGCGTCTGGATGAAGACCAGGTTGCTGATGGCGCGATAGCCGAAAGCGGCATTCACCCGCTCGATGATTGGCTGTTTCATCTGCAGGGCAATCGGGCCATATCCACTGGCAATCGCCAGTTTCAGCGTGCCGCCACCATCACGCGACAGGTTCATCTGCGACGGACGGCTCCAGACGGCGATGTCGCCAGCGATCATCGGCCATTGCGAGACCAGCCTGCTGATGATGAAGCCGCGCTTTTGCACGCTTGGCGCGACCATGCCGTCAATCATGCCGGCAAGGTGGGTCATTCGCTTTTTGCGTGTCGGGGCCATGTCCTGTCCGGGTTGTTGGATGGCGGTACCACAGTCTAGCACAGCGCCGCTGGTGCGACCATTCTGCAACGCATCAGGCGCCAGCCAGCGTTGAACGGGCAACGGGGCTGTGCCAGTCTCGCCGCCATGACCCGTTCAGCCACACCAAAAGCGGATTTTCCGGCGTCCGCGATTTTCGACTGGTACGACCGGCACGGGCGAAGCCTGCCCTGGCGGCATCGCTGGCCCGATCTGGCCCCGGCCTATCATGTCTGGCTCTCCGAAATCATGTTGCAACAGACCGTGGTGGCAACGGTGATCCCCTATTTTCTGGACTTCACCCGGCGCTGGCCAGATGTGTGCAGCCTTGCGAATGCCAGCAACGAAGATGTGATGGCGGCCTGGGCAGGGCTTGGATATTATGCGCGGGCACGCAATCTCCATCGTGCCGCCAGACAGGTTTGCGATGACCATGGCGGACAGTTCCCCTCGGATGTCCCGGGGCTTCGCGAGCTTCCCGGAATCGGTCCCTACACCGCCGGTGCGATCGCCGCTATTGCCTTTGGCCGGCAGAGCACTGTCATCGACGGCAACATCGAGCGGGTGATGGCCCGCTATTTTGCGATCTCGACCCCTTTGCCAGCGGCGAAGGTGGAAATCGGACAGCATTATGATGCCATTCGGCCGTCGGAGCGCCCGTCGGATTTCCCGCAGGCGCTGATGGATTTTGCGAATGCTGTCTGCACACCGAAATCGCCGGCATGTCTCGCCTGTCCGCTTGCCGCCGGATGTGCGGCGCGCGCCGCCGGCACACCCGAGGCCTGGCCGGTCAAGGCGCCGAAGAAATCAAAGCCGGAACGGCGCGGTATTGCCTATGTGGCGATTGACAAGGGGGGTCAGGCTTTCATGGTCACCCGACCGGAAACAGGCATGCTTGGCGGTATGCTTGCCTTTCCCTCGGCTGGATGGACGCCAGCCGACCCGGCCTATGATCCCGCCGTTCCGGAGGCCGGCGTTCCGTTTGCGGCCAACTGGAAACTGGCCGCGGAACCGGTGACCCATGTCTTCACCCATTTCTCGCTGAGCATGGATGTCATGGTGGCGAGGCTCCCCGGCGCCGGTATGGCAGAATCATGGGGAAGGGTGCGGCCAGCCAGCCTGCCGACATTGATGCGCAAGGTCTGGGACGCGGCCCAGAAGACAGGCTGAGCCGTCGCCGAAAGAGGGCCTTGGACCCTAGTGGTTGAAATGGCGCATGCCGGTCAGGGCCATGACGATACCGGCGGCATCCGCGGCGGCGATCACCTTGTCGTCGGCCTTTGACCCGCCGGGCTGGATCACCGCTGTCGCGCCAGCCTCGATCAATGCGGCCAGACCGTCGGCGAAGGGGAAGAAGGCATCCGAAGCTGCCACCGCCCCAATGGTGCGCGGCGCGTCCCACCCATGATGTGTGGCGGTGTCACGGGCTTTCTGCGCAGCGATGCGGGCGGAGTCGACACGGCTCATCTGGCCGGCGCCAACGCCCACGGTGCAGCCCTCGCGGGCAAAGACAATGGCGTTCGATTTCACATGCTTGCAGACCCGCCAGGCAAACATCATGTCGGCAATCTGCTGCGCGTCGGGTTTCGCCGTGGTGACAATGGTCAGATCGCCTTCGGTGATCGCGCCGTTGTCGCGCGACTGCGCGAGGAAGCCGCCACTGACCGTTTTGATCTTCACGGCATCGGCGGTGGGGTCCGGCATCGAACCGGTCAGCAGAAGCCGTAGATTCGGCTTGCTGGCCAGAATCGCGCGGGCCTCGTCATCTGCAGCTGGCGCAATCACAACTTCGGTGAAAATGCTGGTGATCCGTCTGGCGGTCTCGGCGTCCAGTGGCAGGTTGGCGGCGACGATACCGCCGAAGGCGCTCACTGGATCGGCGGCAAGGGCCGCGTCCCACGCCGCGGGAAGGTCAGCAGCCGATGCCACCCCGCAGGGATTGGCATGCTTGATGATGGCGATGGTTGGATCGGCGAATTCCGCGGCCAGTTCAAAGGCGGCATCGGTGTCATTCAGGTTGTTGTAGGACAGCGGTTTTCCCTGAATCTGTTCTGCGGTCGCGACACCCGGGCGTGCTGGCCCACCAGCATAGAGCGCTGCTTTCTGGTGCGGGTTCTCACCATAGCGCAGTTCCTGAAGACGACGCCCTGACAGGGTCATGGAATCACCGAATTCATCCCCCGCCATCCAGTCGGCGATGGCCCGGTCATAGGCCGCTGTCCGCGCAAACACCTTGCCGGCAAGGTGGCGGCGTGTGTTGCCACCGACATCACCGTCCTGCTGCAGCTCGGCAAGGACGCTGTCATAATCCGCCGGATCGCAGACAACGGTGACGAATTGATGATTCTTTGCCGCCGCGCGAAGCATCGCCGGGCCACCGATGTCGATATATTCAACCAGCGTGGCAAAATCATCGGTCTTGGCGCGCTGCGCCTCGAACGGGTAGAGATTGACCGCCAGCAGGTCGATGCCGCCGATCTGTTGCGCGTGCATCGCGGCGCGGTGATCCTCATTGTCACGCCGCGCAAGCAGGCCGCCATGAATCTTCGGATGAAGGGTCTTCACGCGGCCATCCATGATTTCCGGGAAGCCGGTGACCTCGGAGACATCGGTGACCTCGATCCCGGCGTCGCGCAGGCTTCTGGCGGTGCCGCCCGTCGACAGGATATCAAATCCCGCACTGACCAGGCCGGTGGCAAAATCAATCAGTCCGGTCTTGTCGGAAACGGAAAGAAGCGCGCGGCGAGCAGTCATGACGAGGGTGACTCCGGAAAGTGGTGACGGGATGGTGCCTGTGGCTGCCTTATGGCAAAGCGGTCACCGAAAGGCAATGCAAAGCCGGGGCGAATGCGGGGCACAGTCAGGCCGGCTATTCGGTGCTTCGCGAAAAGGCCCAGCGGATTTCATGCGCGCCGGTGGTCCGGATATCACTGATGACGCTTTTCAGGATGATCTGCTGGCTTGCCTGGCGCACGCCATCCTCGAAATACACGGAATTGTCGATCTCGGTCACCGCGCCATCCGCCTTGAAGGTCCAGCCGGTGCGACTTCCCCGAATCTTCATCAGCACGCTGCCATTGGCCAGGCTGGCTGCGGTCACCTTCGGATGAAGGTGGAAGCGCACAATCGCCAGATTCGGAATTTCACCCGGCGCGCCTGTATATTCGAGATGATCTGATCCCCGCAGATTGGCGCCGCCGGTCTTCAGATACAGCTTGCGATGATGCAGGATGCCGTGCGACCGCTCGAACCCGTCATGCGATCCGATGGCAAGGATGCCCCCTGGCGCTTCCCCCACCTCGACGCCTGCGATGCCTGCATATCTGTTCTCGCGCGGGCTGGATGAATTCTGGTTGTCGAGGCCAAGGGTCGAATGTGCCGCCGTCGAACACATCACCCGGCGCAGTGTCGGGTCCGCCATCATCTGCCCCGAATTGACGACAAGCTGGGTCGGGCCAACACTCATTTCAAAGCCAAGCGTGCCGAAGCCGCGGATGACACCGTCATTGTGATGGCCATCCCCGGCGCTGGCACCCTGGCCGCCAGGCACCGGATCGCCAGCGTCCATGATGATCACGGTACGGCCGCTTCCCACACGCAGAAATCCGGTGTAGGGCGCCTGCTGCACCGCCTTGCCGCGCACACCGGCACGAAGCATGGTTTCCTCAACCGTTTCGGCGCTAATCCTGCCGCCGCCATTGAAATGAGCGATCCGTCCATCGCCATGTCGCCACATGCGCGCTACCCCGCCCATGCGGGTTATGGCATCGCCGGTTGCCGTGCCATCAACGCCGGCAAGACTTGTCGCCATGCGGAATTCGACAAGCTGGCGCATCAGGGTGATGTGACGGTCAGGCATGCGGCTGACATGGCCGCCATCGGGGTGGATGGCGAGTGCCAGCTTGCCTGCCAGCATGTCCTGAAGCGCCTCTATTCTGGCAGCATCGCTGCCAAGTGCCGCCTCGGCGAGGGCAATGCCGCGAAGCGCGCCGATCTGCCCATCTGTGGTGGTCATGCGCCGCCAGTCCATCGCAAGGCACCGGATCTGCATCTCGACATTATGTGCAAGCCTTGCCTGAAACGCCTCGTCGGCGGAATCACCGTACCAGCCGTAATTCATCGCCAGCATGGCCAGACGCGCCCCCATCAGGTCGGGGCGCCAGTCAGGGAGGCGCCATGTCTGGTTGGCGTCGATCCAGTCGCTGATCAGATCGCGAACACGGCTACGCGCTTCGATGCTGCCTTCGGCACGCAAATCGCGAAGCCAGGCAAAGCTGGCAAAACTCTCGTCATCATTCGAGGGATCAATCCTGAAGGCCAGAATGTCGCCACCGCGGGTGGCATCGCCGCGCCACGGGTCCTGTAGACCGGGGCGAAGGGCTTCGCGCCCACGTCCGCGAAGTTGCCAGCCAAACAGACCTGACTGCCTGTAAAGCTTCTCGATTCCTGACAGGCGCATCTGCGGCGCCCGGCTATGCGTGCCCCTGTCTGCTGTCATGCTCTGGCTGTCATTGCTGTCGCCGTTACCCGTCCGTTTTCCGCTGGGAAAATGTCATGCTGTGTCATGCTGTCGATTTTAACCGCGCAACGAAAAAACCATCAACTCCGCCAAGGCTGGCAAAGTCCGAAGGCACAATGCGCATCATCCCCTTGTCGGTCAGCGCCGGCGCAAACGCACCAGCCTCTTCCCGGCTCACCGGGTCGATGGCTATTCTGTCCTTCAGCTCGGCTGTCACCTTGTCGATGACAGCCTCACCTTCTTCATGTTGCAGCGAACAGGTGGCGTAAATGAGGCAGCCTCCTGGCTCGAGCCAGCCGACGGCACGCTTTATCAGCGCCTGCTGGATTCCGGCAAGGCTGACAAGATCGGTGGCATCGCGGTGCCGCAGCACGTCGGGACGGCGACGCAGGGTGCCGGTGGCCGAGCAGGGGGCATCGATCAGCACGGCATCGACCGTTTCGCGCGGGGTGAATTTGCGCCCGTCGGTGGCAACCAGCGTCGCGCTCATCCCAAGCCTGCCAAGATTGCGTTCGAGGATTTCCAGTCTCTGTTTCGAGCTGTCCACCGCCGTGACGCGCGCACCGGCAGCGATCAGCTGCGCGGTCTTTCCGCCCGGGGCGGCGCACAGATCGACGACATGACGCCCGGCGATATCTCCGAACAGGGCGGCTGGCACCGCGGCGGCAGCGTCCTGAACCCACCAGTGGCCTTCGTCGAATCCGTCGAGCCGTGTGGGGTCGCCATCGAAATCGCGGCGCACGGTGCGCCCGTCGATCAATGTGCCGTCAAGAATGTCGGCCCAGTCCTCGGCATCGCCCTTCGGCGTGATGTCGAGGGTCGGGGGCTGCATCATCAGCTCCATCATCTGGCGGGTGCGGCCAACGCCATAGTGCTGGCGCCAGCTCTTGCGCAGCCAGTCCGGCAGATTATCCTCGACATCGGTCGCCGACAGCAGGGTTTCTGCCTCGCGCGACAGCCGGCGCATGACAGCGTTGGTCAGCCCGGTCAGCCTGTCAAAACCGCCAGCCCGCATCAGGTCGACGGTGCTGTTCACCGCGGCATGTGCGCCGGTTTCAAGGAACAGCAGCTGGGCCGCGCCAATGCGAAGAATATGGATGGCGTCACGGGCCTTTCCGGCCGGCGGCTTGGTCATCAGCGTGCCGAGAATACGGTCGATCTGGCCACCCCGGCGAAGACAGGTTGTGACCAGAAGGCGAGCAAAGGCGCGGTCGCGTGGCTCAAGGGGGGCGGCCCGGCGCATCGCCATGTCGAGATAACGGCCGTCATCAACAGATTTCAGGATTTCAAAGGCCGCCATGCGGCTGTCGATGCCGGCAGAGTCCCGGTCAGGGGGGGTCCGGTGGGGCGCGTCGTTCTGCGGCATACGGGCTCTTCTTGTCTTTGACTGTCCGAGGGGGCATATAGGTTTTCATGGACACTGACAAGACACAGGCCGAGAAAAGCGGCGCCGATGGCGATGATCCCGTCGAGACGGCCACCGACGAGGCTGCTGCCGCTGAAAGCCCGCGCGAATTCAACGGTCCCAAGGGGCCGGAGCCAACGCGCTATGGCGACTGGGAACAGAAGGGCCGCTGCAGCGATTTCTAGCGCCGCGCGTACCAGATACAAGGCATCCGCATCATACTGATCCCGCGATGCCGGGGGACCATCCATAACCTGCCTGCCATGACCCGCCTGAAAACCGACATGCTTGTTGCCGCCGCGATCCGCACCGCCACCAGCGAGCTGATCGATTGTGTCGTCGTTCGCCGGGGAAATGCCGAAGCTGGTGCCATCCTTGTTCATATTGACACGCTGGATGGCCGCCATCGCCTGCTGGGCCGGTCGCTGGATTTCGATGGCACCTATAGCTGGCGTCCTGTTGTGGCCGGCGAGGCTGGCGACGGATGGGCCGATGGCGAGACAGTTGAAAAGAGGCTGGCGCGCGAGACGGATATCGATCCCGACGCCTGGGTGCTTGGCATTCAGGATGCACGAGGGCGCAACCCGTTCGACCTGCTGTGAGCGCCGCCGGTGGCATCAGGACCGAGGATGTTATATAACCACGCCATGACCGATACCGAACGCCATATGACGCAGCCGGACAGACGGCTCAGCGTGGCCCCGATGATGGACTGGACCGACCGGCACTGCCGGCACTTCCATCATCTTGTGGCGCCGGATGCGCTGCTGTTTACCGAAATGGTCACAGCGGACGCGGTGATCCATGGCGATCGCGACCGGCTTCTTGGCCAGCCGCCGGAAGATGTCGAGGCCGCTGTTCCGGTGGCATTGCAGCTTGGCGGCAGCGATCCGGCGCGGCTTGCCGAGGCGGTGCGGATCGCCAACGAGTACGGATATGTCGAGATCAACCTGAATGTAGGCTGCCCGTCGGACCGGGTGCAGTCGGGCCGGTTTGGTGCCTGTCTGATGGCCGAACCCGCGCTGGTCGCCGAATGCATGGCGGCGATGGCGGCGGCGACGGATCGTCCGGTGACGGTGAAATGCCGCATCGGCATTGACGACATGGACGAGGAAGAGGGGCTTGACCGCTTCATTGACGCCATTGAAGGGGCCGGGGTGTCGACTGTCTATCTGCACGCCCGCAAGGCCTGGCTTCAGGGACTGAGCCCCAAGGAAAACCGCGATATCCCGCCTTTGAATTATGACCGCGCCGCCCGTCTTGCGACGATGCGCCCGGCGATGCAGGTGATCCTCAACGGGGGTCTGGACGACATCGACGCCACCTTGGGGCTGGTTCCCGGATTTGCCGGTGTGATGCTGGGACGGGCCGCCTATCGGACACCGATGATTCTGGCGGCGCTTGCCAGCCCGATCTTCGGGCGGGCGCAGCCGACGCGCCTTGATATCGCCTCTGCGATGGCGGATTACGCCGATCGGCGCACGGCCGAAGGTGTGCCGCTTCACGCCATCACCCGCCATATGCTTGGTCTTTATCACGGCCAGCGCGGTGCGCGTCTGTGGCGTCGCCATCTTGGCGAGGAGGCCCGAGACCGGAGTGATGGTGGCGCGCTGATCCGCGAGGTGGCCGAAGCCTGCGAGGCGATGGCGTCGCGCATGGCCGCCTGACCGCTTGTGCCGATTCCCAGAATTCAATGACCGGAGAGAATGACGTGACCAACGACGCCAACCAGTCTGACACCGAACAGCAGCCCAACACCGAACAGCGGGCCGACACCGGACAGCAGGCCGGCAACACGGCCTCGAGCGAACGTCCGGGCCGCAAGTTTCTTTTTGATCTGGGGCCGCTGGTCGTCTTCTTCGCGACGAACTACATCACCGGTGATTTCATGCTGGCGGTGAAAATTCTCGTCGGCACCACGGTGATCGCGCTTGCCGCCGGCTGGGTGCTGGAGCGGCGCGTCTCGATGATGGCGCTTGTCGGCTGTGTGGCCGTGGCATTTTTTGGCGGCCTTTCGGTCTATTTCGACAATGACGTTTTCATCAAGATCAAGCCGACAGTTCTCACCTGTCTGCTGGCGGTGGCGATCGCTGCCGGCAGGCTTCTTGGCCGCAATCCGCTGGGTGCGATCATGGGCTCGCAAATCAGGATGGATGACGCCGGATGGCGGGCCATCAGCTGGATATGGGTGGCGATGTTCCTGACGACCGCGCTGGCCAACGAAATTGCCTGGCGCAGCCTCAGTACCGATGACTGGGTAACCTTCAAAGTATTCGGAATTACAGGCATTTCGCTGGTCTTCACGGTCATCAGCGTTCCCATCATGACCCGCCACCAGATCGAGGAGTGAGCGCCACAAAAGGCTCGCTTCTGTCCAGATTTCACTTCCTTTGTCGCGAAAAAACCAGATTCAGTCGCGCTTGCCGCACAGTTCGGACTTTGCATGTCGCAATGCTGGACAGGTAACAGACGTTGCCCATGGGCGCTGCGCCGGAGGAATCCAATCATGTCCGATGAAGAAGAAATCATCCTGTCCGAGCTGGATAACGACGAACTTGTCCAGCAAATGCATGACGATCTCTATGACGGTCTCCAGGACGAGATCCGGGAAGGGGTCGAAATCCTTCTGGAGCGGGGCTGGACGCCCTATGATGTCCTGACCAAGGCGCTTGTCGAGGGCATGACCATCGTCGGCATCGACTTCCGCGACGGCATCCTGTTCGTTCCCGAGGTGCTGATGGCGGCCAACGCGATGAAGGCCGGCATGACCATCCTTCGTCCGCTGCTGGCCGAGACCGGTGCGCCGAAGGTCGGATCGATGGTCATCGGTACGGTGAAGGGTGACATTCACGACATCGGCAAGAACCTGGTATCGATGATGCTTGAAGGGGCCGGTTTCGACGTGGTCGATATCGGCATCAACAACCCGGTCGAGAACTATCTCGAGGCGCTCGAAGAGCACAAGCCGGACATCCTCGGCATGTCGGCGCTGCTGACCACCACCATGCCATATATGAAGGTGGTGATCGACGCGATGGTCGAGAAAGGCATTCGTGACGACTACATCGTTCTCGTTGGCGGCGCGCCGCTGAACGAGGCGTTTGCCGACTCTGTCGGAGCTGATGCCTATTGCCGCGATGCCGCAGTGGCCGTCGAGACCGCCAAGGAAATGGTGGCTGCGAAGCGTGGCAAGGAAGCCGCAGTCGGCTGACCGGCGCGTGTGCGCCGCACCCTCATCCCCGTCCGGAACATCCGGCCTGACGCTGGTAGCGTGCGGGGCGCTGGCGCGTGAGCTTCTGGCGATCACCTCGCAATTTCCGGATGATGCTCTCGACATCACCTGCCTCCCCGCCTCATGGCACAACCACCCGGAGCGGATTGTCCCGGGCCTTCGTCGCAAGGTCGCGGCGCTGCGCCGACAGGGGCGCGAGGTGGCGGTCGTCTATGGTGACTGTGGTACGGGCGGCGAGATCGACGCCTTCCTGAGGGAACAGCAGCTGGACCGCATACCGGGGCCGCACTGCTATGAAATGTTTCTTGGCCCGGCAGAGTTCGAGGGCGAGATGGAGCGCGAGCTCGGCACGTTCTTTCTTACCGACTACATGGTCCGGCATTTCGAGAGAATCGTCATGCAGGGGATGGGGCTTCGCAAGCATCCGCAGCTTCGGGACATGTATTTTGGCAATTACCGGCGCGTTCTCTACATCGCGCAGACCGAAGACCGGGCATTGCAGGACAAGGCGCGCGCCGCAGCGATGGAACTGGACCTTGAATATGAATATCGCTTCACCGGCTTTGGTGATTTTACCAGCTGGGTGGAGTCACGAATGCAAACCGGCGGTTTGCCGGCCACAGGAGACTGAACATGGCGCAGCTGATTACACTTTACTGGCGTGATATTCCGGCACAGGTCATCGCCGAGCGTGGCCGTGGCCGCAAGCGCGAACAGGCCAAGATCGAGCTTCACCGTCGCTTTGCCATCGCCATCGATGCGGCGGCGATGCGAGACGGTGCTGATTCCACCGATGACTATCTTGCCGAATGGCGACGCGGTGAACCGGTAGAATGCAGCGATGATCTGGAAGCCGAGGCAGCAGCGCGCGCCAACGCGCTGGAAGAGGACTATCCGGCGGAGCGGGTGAAGGCACTTGTCGCGAATGGCGGCAACGAACCCGCCTAGGGGTCTTCCGTCGACGACAAGCCATGTCGCAATCGGAAGATAGTGGGGCGTCGCCAAGCCATCGTTTCAGAGGCGAAATCGCCATGCTTCCGTCACCTGACGAGAACGCCGGACGGGCGGCGTCTCACAGGTGCATCACTGAAGGCAATTTACTGACTCTGATCGGGGTTCGACATGGCTACCAGCATCGAGACAATCCAGACGGCGGCATCGAACTGGTCGATCGAGGTGACCCCGACAGGTGCCACCAAGATCGAAAGCTTCAGCGACTGCCTTGACGCTGGCACCACGGTCAATGTCACCTTCCTCCCCGGCACCGACCCGGCGGACACCATTGCTGTGTGCGAGCGGCTTCATAATGACGGCATGCGTCCGGTGCCGCATCTGGCAGCGCGCTCGCTTCGCGATGCGGATCAGCTTGAAGAGCTGTTATCCGCCTATACCTCGCGCTGCGGTGTGGAAGAGGTGCTGTGTATTGGCGGCGGTGTCGACAATCCGGTTGGCGCCTTTGATGCCACGATGCAGGTGCTCCAGACAGGTCTGATCCAGAAGCATGGCATCCGCCATATCGGTGTTGCCGGACATCCCGAAGGCAGCCCCGACATCAGTGATGACGAAATTGCCGAGGCGCTTGGGGCGAAGAACGAGCTGGCGAAGGCCGAGGGTCTGGAACTCTATATCGAGACGCAGTTCTGCTTCGAAGCTGACATCGTCCTTGACTGGGAGCGCCGCGTTCGCGCCGCCGGCAACGCCCTGCCGATCCGCATCGGCATTCCGGGCCCAGCGACCATCAAGACGCTGTTCCGGTTCGCGCAGATTTCCGGCATCGGCCCATCGATGCGGTTCATTTCGAAACAGGCGAAGAATGTCGCCAAGCTGATGACGGTGCAGTCACCGCATCTGCTGCTGACCGGTCTTGCCGAAGGCATGGCCGCCGATGAGGAGTGCCTGATCCGGCACTTCCATTTCTATCCCTTCGGAGGATTTGCGCGCACCGCCACCTATGCCGGTGCCATTGCTGACGGCAACATCAAGATGCTGCCAAAAGGCGGATTTGAAGTGATCGACGGCTGAGCGCCGCATCACCAGAGGAGCAGGACCATGACCAGAACTCTTATTTCTTCCGACAAACAGGAAATCGTCATCGGATTTGATGCGCCCTTCTGCGTGATCGGTGAACGCATCAACCCGACCGGACGCAAGCTTCTGGCCGCCGAAATGGCCGAAGGCAACTATGAACGGGTGATCTCCGATGCCATTGCCCAGGTCGAGGCCGGCGCCACCATGCTGGATGTGAATGCCGGCATTCCGATGGTGGACGAACCTGCGATCCTTGCCGAATCCATCAAGCTGGTCCAGGAAACGGTCGATGTGCCGCTGGCCATCGACAGCTCGATTGTTGCCGCGCTCGAGGCCGGTCTTTCGGTTTACAAGGGAAAGCCTCTGGTCAACTCGGTAACGGGCGAAGAGGAGCGGCTGGAAGTCGTGCTTCCGCTGGTGAAGAAATACAATGCTGCCGTCGTGGCCATCTCGAATGACGAGACCGGCATCTCCGAGGACCCGAATGTCCGCTATGATGTGGCGAAGAAGATCGTCGAGCGCGCCGAGGATTACGGCATTCCGCGTGAGGATGTGGTTGTCGACCCGCTGATCATGCCGGTCGGGGCGATCAACCTTGCTGGTCGCTCGGCGCTCGACCTGATCATCAGGCTCCGCACCGAACTCAAGGTCAACACGACCTGCGGTGCTTCGAACATTTCCTTCGGTCTTCCGAACCGTCATGGTCTGAACGCTGCCTTCCTGTCGATGGCAGCTGGGGCCGGCATGACCTCGGCCATCATGAACCCGCTCCATGCCGAGGAGATGACCGGGATCATGGGTGCGAATGTGATGAACGGGCACGACCCGGAATGCCGCCGCTGGATCCAGAAGTTCCGCGAGCCGGCAGCAGCAGGCGAAGGTGGGCGCGAGCGTCGCCAGACCCGTCGTCGTCGCAGCGCATAGCAACAGACAGGCAACGCCATGGCGGACTCCGATACCGACATCAAGATTGTCTTCACACCGTCTGGACGGCAGGGCCATGTTCCTGCCGGAACCACGGTTCTGCAGGCGGCGCGGACGCTTGGTGTGGATATCGATTCGGTCTGTGGCGGCCGGGCGCTGTGCGGGCGCTGCCAGGTGGATGTCGGCACTGGCGAGTTCGCCAAGCACGGCATTACATCCGGTGCTGACAGCCTGTGTGGTGTGACGGCTGTCGAATCCCGCTATGCCGAGAAAAAGGGCCTTGCCGCAGGGCGCCGCCTGTCCTGCCAGTCGACGCTGCAGTCGGATGTCGTCATCGATGTGCCGCCGGAAAGCCAGGTTCACAACCAGCTTGTACGCAAGGCCGCCGATGACCGGCAGATCGAAATGGATCCGATCATCAGGCTGTGCCTGGTCGAGGTGCGCGAACCCGACATGCATGAGCCGTCCGGTGACTTCCGCCGCCTTGTCGAGGCGCTGGAGTCGCAATGGCCGGAGCGCGTCAGTGGCGAGATCGGCTGCGACCTTCATATCCTGCAGCAGCTGCAGCCTGTTCTTCGGGCCGGCAACTGGCAGGTGACGGTGGCGCTTCGTGACGGCAGCCACATCATCGGCATCTGGCCGGGGCTGAAGGAACAGGTTGTCGGCGTTGCCATCGATGTTGGCTCGACCACCATGTCGGCGCATCTGTGCGACATGGTCACCGGCGATGTGCTGGCATCGACCGGCGCGATGAACCCGCAGATCCGTTTTGGCGAGGATCTGATGAGCCGGGTGTCGTATGGCATCATGAATCCAGGTGGCCATCTGGAGATGACGACCGCTGTCATCGACGGACTCCAGAAACTGATCTCCGGGGCCGCCGAACAGGCTGGCCTTGTGGTTGACGATGTTGTCGAGATCGTTCTGGTCGGCAATCCGGTCATGCATCACCTTCTTCTTGGCATCGATCCGGTCGAGCTTGGCGGTGCGCCGTTCGCGCTGGCAGTGGATACGGCGGTGGAGATGCGCGCCTCCGAACTTGGCCTTGATGTGAACAAGGGCGGGCGCGTCTATGTGCTGCCCTGTATCGCTGGTCATGTCGGCGCCGATGCTGCCGGTGTGGTTCTTGCCGAGGCACCGCAAAAGGATGTGATCAACACGCTTGTCGTCGATGTCGGCACCAATGCCGAAATCGTCGTTGGCAACAGCCAGCGAATTCTGGCGGCCTCGTCGCCAACCGGCCCGGCTTTTGAGGGGGCACAGATTTCCTCTGGCCAGCGCGCCGCGCCGGGCGCGATCGAGCGGATCAGAATTGACAAGGAGACACTGGAGCCGCGCTTCCGTGTCATCGGGGTCGAGCAATGGTCGGACGAGGACGGGTTCGACGAAGCGGTGAAAGCCACTGGCATCACCGGCATTTGTGGGTCCGGCATTATCGAGATTCTGGCCGAGATGTATATCACCGGCATCCTGTCCACTGACGGGGTGATCAGTGGCGCTGTGGCGTCCCGTACCCCGCGTATCGAGGCGGATGGTCGGACTTTCGCCTATCGCATCTCGGAGAATGTGGTGGTCACGCAGAATGATGTCCGCGCCATCCAGCTGGCCAAGGCGGCGCTTCATGCCGGCTTCCGCCTCCTGATGGACAAGATGGAGCTGAAGAGCGTCGACCGGGTCGTTCTTGCCGGGGCCTTCGGAACACATATCGATCCGAAATATGCGATGGTTCTGGGAATGATTCCCGACTGCGAGCTTGAGAATGTGCGGGCCGCCGGCAATTCTGCCGGAACCGGAGCGCGCATGGCGCTGCTGAACAAGGGGGCACGCCGCGAGATCGAAGCGGTGGTCCGCGATATCGAGAAGATCGAGACAGCGGTCGAGGCTTCGTTTCAGGACCAGTTCGTGAAAGCCATGGCGATCCCGCACAAGAGCGAGCCTTACAAGAAGCTGTCGGCAGCCGTCGAACTTCCTGAGCGCATCCTGACACCCGATGAGGCACCAGCCATCGAGAGCGGCCGCCGCCGCGGCGGACGCCGCCGGCAGGGATAAGGTCCTGTTCGCCTAGTCGTCCGCTTTCCCGGACATTTCTTCCAGCTTCGCCGCAGCGTCTTTCGCGCGCCGCCAGCTTGCCACGGCCAGCCAGACCATGCCGGCAAGCGTCAGCAGATAGCATGGCCAGACAAAGGCCGCATGGCCGCCCATCTCGAGGAACGCGCTCATGACCGGCTCCCGCTGGCGGCTTGGCGAAGCAGCAGACTGGTGATCCGCCGTTCCGCCAGCAACGCTCTCATCCGCAGGATCACGATCACCGCGAAATAGAGATGCATGCCAGCCAGCATCAGCAGCAGCGGCACCAGCATGGTCTGGTCAATCGACACGCCACCGCTTCGCAGCAGACTGGCAGGTTGATGAAGCGTGTTCCACCAGTCGACCGAGAATTTCACGATCGGCACATTCACCAGTCCGACAAGTGCCAGCAGCGCTGCCGGGCGGCTGCCGCGCTCCGGCTGGTCGAATCCGTTGGCCAGGGCGATAACCCCGAGATAAAAGAAAAACAGGATCAGCATCGAGGTCAAACGTGCGTCCCAGACCCACCATGCGCCCCACATCGGCTTGCCCCAGAACGCGCCGGTGACTAGCGTCAGGAACGCGAACATCGCGCCCGCCGGGGCCATTGCCCGCAGCGCGATGTCGGCAAGAGGATGCCGCCACACAACATAGAACAGTCCGCACAGCCCCAGCGCAACATAACCAAGCGTCGCCAGCCAGGCTGCCGGCACATGCACATACATGATCCGCACCGTGTCGCCCTGCTGGTAATCCGGCGGCGAGTCAAGGAGCCCGAAATAGAGACCGGCCGCAATCAACCCGCCTGCCAGCAGCGCGAGCGGCCAGAACAGGAAATCGGCGATCCGCATGAACCGTGTCGGATTGGCGAGATAGTCAAACATCACCGTCCCCTATAGCGCATTCGGGCTGGCGTGTGACAGGTGCATCACGCCGCACCACATGCTTGTTCCCATGATGCTGGTTCCCATGATGCTGGTTCCCATGATGCTGGTTCCCATGATGCTGGTTCCCATGATGCTGGTTCCCATGGCAGGCGAAAACATTCATCCGCCATTCTCCGATTCGCTTTCGGCAAGGGCCGCCGCGGTGATGAAGGGAGCGATCGCCAGCAGCACCGCCAGCACCGCGCCAAGAAGCATCAGATGCGGGGTGATCACCCGCCCGTCCTCCGGCGTGGAGGCCAGTGCCCCGAAGATCAGAACCGGCATCGCCGGTGGCAGCACCAGCAGTGCCATCAACCCGCCGCCGCCACGCGCGCCCTCGGTCAGCGCCGCGCCGATCACGCCAAGAAGGGTCAGGGCCGCGGTACCGAGCACAAGTGCCAGCATCATCGGCACAAGTTGCCCCGGACCAAGATTGAGAAGCAGCGCCATCAATGGCGTCGCCACTATGATCGGCAGCGCCGACAGCACCCAGTGCCCGACCGCCTTGGCCAGCGCATAGACCGGCAAGGGCATCGGTGACAGCGCCACCTGGTCAACCCATCCGCAGCGCACATCATCGGCGAAAATGCGGGTAAACCCGGCAAGGCTCGCCAGCATCGCCGCCACCCAGATGACAGGCACCGAAATGATCCGCAGCTGCACCGGGTCCGGCCCCAGCGCCAGAGGGAACAGGGTGATGATGATCAGAAAAAATCCCAGCACCACAAGCATGTCGCCGCGGCCGGCCCAGCCAAGCGACAGATCGCGCCGAAGCTGCAGCTCGAACGGCGTCATGACGCCGCCTCGAGGGTGAGGGCACGTGGCTTGTGGCTGACGCCAAGGGGCAGATGCGTTGCCGCAAGCACCATGCCGCCGCCTTCGAGATGGCCGGAAATCAGGTCGTCCAGAGCGATGCTGGAGGCAGCGTCGAGTCCGGCATTCGGCTCGTCGAGAAGCCACAGCGCATAGGTCTGGCCAAGGGTCAGCCGCGCCAGCGCCACGCGCCGTCGCTGGCCGTGCGAGAGGTGACGGACCGGCAGCTCGGCAAAGCCGCGCGCCTGCATCCTGTCAAGCGCCCTGTCGATGGCTTCATCATCATCGACCAGGCCGTTCAGCCGTGCCCAGTCGCCGAGATTGCGCCGTCCGCTCAGCGCCGGGGACAGCCCGTCAGCATGGCCGATATACAGGATCGGCACATCGCATTCGATGTCGCCGGTGGCGGCGGGAAGCCGCCCGGCGATGGTCCGCAGAAGGGTGGATTTTCCGCTGCCGTTCGGGCCGCGAAGCAACACCACCTCGCCAGCCTGTATCGACAGTGACAGCGCCGGCTGCACCAGCCGGCCGCCGCGCACCAGCGCAACGCCGTCGAGGCGCAGGCCTGCGGGCGGGGCGTCGGGATTGCGAGCTTTGGAGGACAGGGTGGCACTCATGT
>NTKV01000050.1 GCA_002457745.1 SAR116 cluster bacterium MED-G06
GTGGATCGCAGCCAGTGTGTAAGCGTCGCCCTCCAAGCGCAGGCGGAATATGAACGCCAGCAGCGCCAGAAGCGGGAAAGCAACATGACCATCGGCTTGATCGTCGGGGCCATTGCCGGCGCGGCCATCGGTTCGGCCTCGAGCGATGCCGGGGATGGCGCGATTGTCGGCGGCACGATGGGCGCGCTGGAAGGCGGGTTGGCAAACACCGAATATGACCCGGTGACAAGCCCACGTAAGATCGTTGACCGTTGCATGAAAAACCGCGGCTACGACATCCTCAGCGACATGGGCAAGGGGATGTAGGGGGTTAAAATTGGTCTTGTGGCGGTTTGATTAGTGCTGAGGTGGTACTTGGGAAAATGTGAGACCAGAACCTGGGTTCAGAGTAGGTAATTATTGCCCGTATGTCTGGTATGGCATCGTTACTCTCGAAGAAAACCTGTGCGGAGATGTGTCCATTGTTCTCTAACTCTTCAGAGAATAACGGCTTGCCTGTATAGCCATTAACACGACTCTTCTGAATGTGGTTTACGAGCTCTTCGTAAGAATATTCTTCAATCTTTTTCAAAGCATTTTCGAACACATCACTAATGTCTGTGTCGTTTTTTGAGGTCGCTTTTTTGTCTACAGGGAAACGCATTCTGGTTTTCCTATTGTCCCTCACATGAGTGCGTCCCCCTTTGATACAAGATCAAAGGGTGACAGCGAAGCTACCACAAAGGCAGTCGCCAAGCACCGCCTGCCCCACTCACTTTCCAGTGAATTCTATGGTCATGCTGTGTGCAAGATGGGTCCTGTAGTGAGTGAAGAGGCCGAGGCAATCAATTAGAAAAAATGTCTCCCCACCAAAAAACCCCCGGGCTGGTGCCCGGGGGTTTTGTTTGTTCTGGGGTCGCTCGTCCGGCCTGTGGGCCGCGCGGCGTGTCCAACCGGCCTTAGGCCGAGTAGTAGAGCTGGAACTCGACCGGATGCGGGGTGTGCTCCAGCGCGATGACCTCTTCCATCTTCAGGTCGATATAGGCATCGATCTGATCGTCGGTGAAGACATTGCCCTGGGTCAGATACGCACGGTCGGCGCTGAGGCTCTCGAGCGCCTCGCGGAGCGATCCGCAGACGGTCGGGATCTGGGCCAGTTCCTCGGCCGGCAGGTCGTACAGGTCCTTGTCCATGGCATCGCCAGGGTGGATCTTGTTCTGGATGCCGTCGAGGCCAGCCATCAGCATCGCGGAGAACGCCAGATACGGGTTCGCGGTGGCGTCCGGGAACCGAACCTCGACACGCTTGCCGTTCGGCGAGTTCACGTGCGGGATCCGGCAGGAGGCCGAGCGGTTGCGCGAGGAGTAGGCAAGAAGCACCGGGGCCTCATAGCCCGGGATCAGGCGCTTGTAGCTGTTGGTCGAGGCGTTGGTGAACGCGTTCAGCGACTTCGCATGCTTGATGATGCCGCCGATGTAGAACAGCGCCATTTCCGACAGGTCGGCATACTGGTTGCCTGCGAAGAGTGGCTTGCCGTCCTTCCAGATCGACTGGTGCACATGCATGCCGGAGCCGTTGTCGCCGGCGATCGGCTTCGGCAGGAAGGTGGCTGACAGGCCGTAGGCTGCGGCGACCTGATGGACGCTGTACTTGTAGAGCTGCAGGTTGTCGGCAGTCTCGATGAGGGTGCCGAACTTCATGCCAAGCTCGTGCTGCGACGGGGCCACCTCATGGTGATGCTTCTCGACCGGAACGCCCATGTCGGCCATGACCGAGAGCATTTCGGACCGGATGTCCTGGCCGCTGTCGATCGGCGGGACCGGGAAGTAGCCGCCCTTGACACCCGGACGGTGGCCAAGGTTGCCTTCTTCATAGTCGCGGGCGCTGTTGTACGGGCCTTCCATGGAGTCGACCTGATACATGGCGCGGTTCATCGACACGTCGATCTTCACATCCTCGAAGATGAAGAATTCGGCTTCCGGGCCGAAGAAGGCGGTGTCGCCGAGACCGGCGGATTCCATGTGGGCGAGGGCGGCCTTGGCGGTGCTGCGCGGGTCACGCGAATAGGCCTCACCAGTGCTTGGCTCGAGAACGTCACAGAACACGGCCAGGGTCGGCTGCGCGAAGAACGGGTCGACATAGCAGCGATACAGGTCGGGCATCAGCGTCATGTCGGATTCATTGATGGCTTTCCAGCCGGCGATCGACGAGCCGTCGAACATGAAACCTTCGGCAAGGCTTTCCTCATCGATGGTGTCGATATGCTGGGTCACGTGCTGCATCTTGCCGCGCGGGTCGGTGAAACGGAGATCGACATAGGTGATGTCGTTCTCTTTGATCATTTCCATGATGGCTTTTGCGTCAGACATGGGGGTTCCTTCCATTCGTCTTTCTAAATGTAAGCCGGCGAGCCGGCCTTGGGGCTGGATATATGCCGGCGAACCGGCCTTGGGGTGGGGACTGGCGTCGCGGGTCAGACCGCGTCGGCGCCGCGTTCCCCGGTGCGGATCCGGATGGCTTCGTCAATGGTCGAGATGAAGATCTTGCCGTCACCAATGCGGCCGGTCTGGGCGGCGTTCTGGATGGCGTCGACAACCCGCTCGCTGAGCGACTCCTCGACCACGACCTCGATCTTTACCTTCGGCAGGAAATCGACCACATATTCGGCGCCACGATAGAGCTCGGTATGGCCTTTCTGGCGGCCGAATCCCTTTGCCTCCAGAACGGTGATGCCCTGGATGCCGACGTCGTGAAGCGCTTCCTTCACCTCATCCAGCTTGAACGGCTTGATGATGGCTTCGATTTTCTTCATTGCGTTGGTCCTGTCTTTGGTACGCACCCGACCATCGGGTGCTCCCTGTGTTCGCGCGCACCCTCGCGCAGGTAACCGGCCGAAAGCAAGCCGGTGGCCCAGCCTGTCGCGCCACAGGTTTCGATTCTCGTGAAGCTGCCTCAAAATTCATCGCGATGCACAAAAATTAGGCAGAATTGGCATCGGAATGACGGGGGGGTTGTTGGCCGAAATGGGCTGTTGCCGCGGTCAGCGTCGGCTGGCGTTCGGCACGAACAGCTGTTCGCCGCGCCGCTGCAGCGTGCCGATCAGTTCCTGTCCGTCCGGGGCGAGCAACCAGTCGGTAAACCGCGCTGCCGCCGCATGGTTGGCGGACGGGCAATGCGCCTGATCGATGGTGACAATGCCGTACTGGTTGAACAGGTCGGGGTCGCCCTCGAACAGAATGCGGTGCCTGAACTTGTTGGCGAAGGCCAGCCAGGTGGCGCGGTCGGTGATGGTGTAGCTGTCTGACTGCACGGCAAAATTCAGCGTCGCGCCCATGCCGCTTCCGGTCTCTCGGTACCATCCGCTGGGAAGGGCCTCCGGCGACAGGTCAAGCATCTGCCACAGCGCCAGTTCCTTCTTGTGGGTACCGCTGTCATCACCTCGCGAGGCGAAATTCGACTTCCGCCGGACGATCCGGCGCAGCGCGTCCTGCACGTCGCCGGCATTGCGAAGATCGGCAGGATCTGTCTGTGGCCCGACAATGATGAAGTCATTATACATCAGGTCGTGCCTGGCGCTGCCATATCCGGCGGCAATGAACGCGTCCTCGGCAGCGCGCGAATGCACGATCAGCAGGTCACCGTCACAGCGGCTGGCATTCTTCAACGCCTGACCTGTGCCGACCGCAACCACCTTGACGGTAATGCCGGTCTCGGCCGTAAAAGCCGGTGTCACATGACGGTAGAACCCGGCATTCTGTGTCGATGTGGTGGATTGCACGATGATGGCGTCATCAGCCCATGCGACAGCAACTGGCAGCATCGCCGATATGACAGCCGTGATAGCAGCCAAAACACCCACCCGCATGACTTCACCAGCCCGCATGACTTCACCGGCCCGCTTCAAGGGGGTGGCTACACCAGATCTCACAGATGTCATGCGTTATCGAAGCTCCGCAACTGGGCCTCGACCTCGGTTTGCACCCGGGTTATGGCCTCCATCTTCACTGGTCCGAAGCCGCGGATCTCGCTGGCACCGCCAAGAATGGCGCGCCATGACGCGGGATCCTGCGCCGGATCGAACCGGTTCATGAGATTCAGATACCAGTCGATCAGCCCGCGTTCAATGCGACGTTCCGTCTGCCGGGCGAAGGGGTCGAAAAAGCTGCCGCGCAGCCGCTTGCCTTTTGCCAGCAGCGGGAAGAGGGGGCGGACAAGCCGGGTCATGGTCTTTTTCGGGCGGCCACGGGAATCGGTCGCCCGGGTCAGAAACGGGATCACCAGATGGTTGGCGGTACGATATCCCGGGGCGAATTGCGCGTCGATCTGGGCGCGGAAGGCCGGGTCACTGTGAAGCCGCGCCACCTCGTATTCATCCTTGTAGGCCATCATCCGGTAGAGCTGGCGGGCAACAATGGTCTGCAGCGCCACATCATCACAGCGCGCCGCGAAGCCATCCAGATGCGCGCGGTAGCGTGCCGCATAGCCTGCGTCCTGATAGGCGGTCAGCAGCCCACTCCGGTGGTCCACGATATCGTCATAGCTTTCCGGCGCCGGGGGCGCCTGGGGCGGCAGGATGGCGCCGGTCACCAGATCGGGATTGTCCTTCATCAGCCTGCCGATGTCGAAGGCCAGCCTGTTGCGTTCAACCTGTACACCGTTCAGCGTAATGGCCTGACCGATGGCGGTTGCCGATACCGGCAGCATGCCTGCCTGCCAGGCAGCCCCGAGCATGATCATGTTGGCATAGACGCTGTCGCCAAGCAGCTGTTCGGCAATCCGGCTGGCATCGAACCCGTCGATGCTGTCCTGCCCGCAGGCGGCGGCGATGGCCGCAATCCTGTCGTCCATCTGAAGATCAAGGTCGCGGTTCTTCACGATCTCGCCGGTTATCATTTCGGCGTGGTTGAGGATCGCCGCTGTGCCCTTGCGATAGGTCTTCATCGCCTGCGGTGAGGCGGATACCACCGCGTCACATCCGATGACCGCATCGGCGGCGCCGGCCGCAATGCGGGTCTGGTGCAGCATGGCCGGGTCGGCGGCAAGCCGCACAAAGCTCATCACCGCGCCGAATTTCTGCGCAAGGCCGGAGAAGTTCAGCAATGTGGTGGCGGAACCATCGAGATGTGCCGCCATCGACAGCACCGCGCCAACCGTTGTCACGCCGGTGCCGCCCACCCCGGTCAGCAGGATGTCATAGGGATCGCCAACGCGGGGCAGGTTTGGCGGGGCGAGGGCGGCAAGGGCTGCGGTGATATCGGGAAGAGAGGCTGCGGTTGGCGTTGCGGTCAGCCGCGGGCCTTCAACGGTCACAAAGCTCGGGCAGAAGCCGTCAAGGCAGGTGAAATCCTTGTTGCAGCTCGACAGATTGATCTTCCGCTTGCGCCCAAGCGGGGTGTCCACCGGCTCGACGCTGAGGCAGTTCGAGGCCACCGAACAATCGCCGCATCCCTCGCAGACAGCCTGGTTGATGACCACATGCCGGTCCGGATCCTGCATCGTGCCCCGCTTGCGCCGCCGCCGTTTTTCGGTGGCGCAGGTCTGGCTGTAGATCAGGACCGATACGCCTTCGAACGTGCGCAGCTCGCGCTGCAGCGTGTCCATCTCGGCGCGGTCATGAAAACTGGTGATGGCGGGGTAGTCGCGCCGCGGCACGGAATCGAGCTCATCACTGACAAGGGCGATGCGGGTTACCCCCTCGGCAGCACAGGATTGCGCAACACCGGCAGGTGACAGCTGGCCGTCGACAGATTGCCCTCCGGTCATCGCCACCGCATCATTGTAGAGAATCTTGAAGGTCATGTTGGTGCCGGCGGCGACAGCCTGACGGATTGCCAGCGACCCGGAATGGAACCAGGTGCCGTCGCCGATATTCTGGAAGATGTGTTTGTTGCCGTTGAACCGGCTGGTGCCGACCCAGCTTCCGCCTTCGCCTCCCATCTGGCAGACATATTTTGTGTCGCGGTCCATCAGCGTCACCAGGAAGTGACAGCCGATGCCGGCCAGCGCCTCTGACCCGTCCGGCACTTTCGTCGAGCTGTTATGCGGGCATCCAGAACAGAAATGCGGTGCGCGTTGGGGAAAGGCTGGCGCATTCTGCCGCGATGCTGGCGGCACAAGGGCCGCCGCCCGGCCGCAGAAATCCTGCCCCTCGCAGGCCGCATCAAGCCGCGCCGCCACCAGGGGCAGCAGCAGGTCCGGTGACAGCTCGCCGATCGCCGGGATGAACCGCTCGCCGCTGACGCCGGTCTTGCCGGTGATCAGGTCCGGTGCGCCGGATCCCATGCGTGTCGCCAGCGCGCGAATCTGGTCCTCGACAATGCCGCGCTTTTCCTCGACGACGATGATTTCCTGCTTGTCCCGCATGAAAGCGGCGGCACCGCTCTCCTCGATCGGCCAGACCATGCCAATCTTGTAGATATCAATGCCCAGATCATCGCAGCGCGCGCGATCCAGCCCGAGGCATCGCAGCGTTTCCATCAGGTCACCATGCGCCTTGCCGGCGGTGACGAAGCCGATCCGCGCCTTGGGCAGCTGGTGGATGGCGCGATCGACCGGATTGGCCGCGGCAAAGGCGGCTGCGGCATCGAATTTCGCCTGCATCCGGTCCTCAAGGTGAAGGCCTGGCGCATCCGGCCAGCGGATATGCAGACCGTCGGCATTGTCCCGCATCGGTGGGCGGATAAACTGTGGCAACGGGTCGAGATCGACCGAGGCACCAGCCTCGATCAGCTCGGCGATGGATTTCATCCCCACCCAGAGCCCGGAATAGCGGGACAGAGCGAAGCCAAACAGGCCGAAGGAGATCAGTTCGGAGATTGTCGCCGGGTTCAGCACCGGAAGCGAGGCGCCGATGAAGCCGTATTCCGACTGGTGCGAGATCGTCGATGACACGCAGCCATGGTCATCGCCAGCCATCATCAGCACACCGCCATGTGGCGAGCTGCCATACATGTTGCCATGCTTGATGGCATCGCCGGATCGGTCGACCCCGGGGCCTTTGCCGTACCAGAGGCCGAAGACGCCGTCGACGGTGGTGCCCGGCTGGCCCTCGGCCTGCTGGGCGCCGGCCATGATGGTGGCCGCCATATCCTCGTTGACGGCAGGCAGAAAATCGATGTTGCGGTCATCAAGATGGCGGTTGGCACGCCACAGCTCGACATCAAAGGTGGCAAGCGGGGAGCCGCGATATCCGGAAACCAGCCCGCCGGTCGACAGCCCGGCAGCGGCATCGCAGCGCGCCTGGTCAAGCATCATCCGCACAAGCGCCTGCGTGCCGTTTAGGAACACCCTGCCGGTATCCTGTGTATAGCGGCTCTCGAGGGGAGCCGGTGCCTTGGCGTCACCTGTGTCATCCGCCGGCGGGGCAGCGGAGAGCGGCGTCGCGTCGTCCTGTGCCATACAAAATCTCCAGGGACAGCGCCATTTCATGGCGTGGTGTCTCAGCCCCTTCACTGTGCGGCAATCGATGACGTCGGGCAAGGGGGTGCGCAGTGTGGCGGGCCTGTTCAAAAGGTCGCGGCGGGGCGTCAAATCGTACTTGCGTGACACACATCGCTCGGCTAGTGTGCCGCCCTGCATTTCAGCGCCATTATGATGCCTTCCCGAAGACATTGGCCGTGGCGCTGGCCGGATGCGATGGCGGGTGTAGCTCAGTTGGTTAGAGCGCCAGTTTGTGGCACTGGAGGTCGCCGGTTCGAAACCGGTCACTCGCCCCACTTCTCCCGGCGGTTAAGGTGTTGGGTGCCTTACTGTCGCGCGGGCTCCACGCTGCGGGCGTGGCGGAATTGGTAGACGCGCTGGATTTAGGTTCCAGTGGTGAAAACCGTGGGGGTTCAAGTCCCTCCGCCCGCACCATGTCCATGTCCGTCGCCGGCGGGCCAAATCGCCGGTTACATGCCCGGTACATTTCCGGTCGTCATGCCACCTGGGCATGGGCGAACCGTCTCTTGCAGAGGAAAAGGGTTCGATGAAGATTTCTGAAACCAAGGCCGAAGGCCTGATCCGCGAATATTCGATTGTCATTTCGGCCGCGGAGATCGATGAAGAGGTATCGGCCAAGCTCGCCGAACTCGCCACCACTGTGAACATGCCTGGCTTCCGCCCGGGCAAGGTTCCGATGTCGGTGGTCAAGTCCCGCTTTGGCGGCCAGGTCCAGGGCGAGGCGATGAAAAACGCCCTCGACGAGGGCGCGCGCCAGGCCATCGAGACCAACGAATTGCGTCTTGCCAGCCAGCCGAGTGTCGAGATCACCTCCTATGAGGATGGCAAGGATCTGGAAGCGGCGCTGTCCTGCGAGATCATGCCCGACATCGGCATTCCCGATCTGGCGGCCCTGAACATCGAGAAGCCGACCCTTGAGGCTGGCGACACCGAGATCGACGAGGCGCTGACCAACATCGCCGAGGGCAACCGCCCGACGGTTGAGGTGACATCGAAGCGTGCCGCAAAAGACGGCGACGTCGTCGTCATCGACTTCATCGGCCGGATCGATGGCGAGGCGTTCGAGGGCGGTGCTGCCGAGGGGCATTCGCTTGAGCTTGGCTCGAACAGCTTCATCCCCGGGTTCGAGGAAGGGCTGGTCGGCGTGAAGGCTGGCGAGACACGCGATGTCGAGGTTGGCTTCCCCGAGGACTACCAGGCGGCCCATCTCGCTGGCAAAGCTGCCGTATTCGAGGTGACGGTGAATGAGCTGCGCGAGAAGGGCGAGGCCAACATCGATGATGAGCTGGCAACGCGTCTCGGGTTCGAGGATCTTGCCGGTCTTCGCGATGCCGTGGCAAGCCAGATCAACGGTCAGCACGCCACTGCCCTGCGCCAGGCGGTGAAGAAGAACGTTCTGGATTCTCTGGCCGACGGTGACGAATTTGATGTGCCGCCGTCACTCTATGCGTCCGAGTATGACAATGTTGCGCGGGCGATGAACCCGAACCCGCCTGCGCATGATCACGACCATGACCATGACCACGATCACGACCATGATCACCCGGCCGCCGACGAAGGCATGGATGACGACGCCAAGGCAGACGCCAAGGCCGTTGCCGAGCGCCGTGTCCGTCTTGGGTTGCTTCTGACCGAAATCGGCCGGGTCAACAATATCGAGGTTACCGAGGACGACACCCGCCAGGCTGTGTTCGAGGAAGCCCGCCGTTATCCGGGGCAGGAACAGCAGGTTCTTGAGTACTTCCAGAAGAACGAACAGGCGATGCAACAGCTTGCCGGGCCGATTTTCGAGGACAAGACGGTTGATTTCATCCTCGAGATGGCAAATGTAACCGAGGTAGAGACCGACGTGGAGACGCTGTACGCCGCGCCGGACGAGTCCGCCGAGGCCGCACCGAAGAAGAAGGCTGCCAAGAAGGCCGCAAAGAAAGCCACCGCCAAGAAGGCTGCGGCAAAGAAGGCGGCCCCGAAAAAGGCGGCGGCAAAGAAAGCGACTGCCAAGAAGGCAGCCCCGAAAAAGTCCTGACCGGCATAATGCCGAACCGAGGAGAAAGAATGATGAGCGAGTTTGACCAGCCTGTAGCCAATCTTGTGCCAATGGTCGTCGAACAGACCAGCCGCGGGGAACGTGCATACGATATTTTCTCGCGACTTCTGAAAGAGCGCATCATCTTTCTCACCGGTCCGATCGATGACGGTGTGGCGTCGCTTGTGTGTTCGCAGTTGCTGTTCCTGGAATCGGAAAACCCGACCAAGGACATCGCGATGTACATCAACTCGCCCGGCGGCATTGTGACCTCCGGCCTCGCCATTTATGACACGATGGAATACATCCGTCCGGATGTGTCGACCGTCTGTATCGGGCAGGCCGCCTCCATGGGATCGCTGCTGCTGACCGCCGGCGCTGCTGGCAAGCGTTTCAGCCTGCCGCATGCGCGCATTATGACGCACCAGCCAAGCGGCGGCTTTCAGGGCCAAGCCAGCGATATCGAGATCCATGCCAAGGAAATTCTCGACCTGCGTCGCCGGCTGAACGGAATCTATGAGAAGCATACCGGCAAGACGCTGAAACAGATTGAAAAAATCATGGATCGTGACACGTTCATGACAGCTGAGGATGCCCAGCAATTCGGCTTGATCGACGCTGTCGTGGAGAAGCGTCCGACTCCTGAAAGCGACAGCTGACCACGGCCTTTTCCCGGTTTCGGTATGTGATTTGCAAGGTCCGGTAACGGGCCGGTTGCAAAATATCATTGAATCGAAACCACAAGCCCCCATAAACTGAACCATCGTGGCGCCGAAGTGGCGCGCGGACTGCGATCCAGGGAGCCAGCATATGGCCAAGACCGAAGACGGCGACAAGGGCACGCTTTTCTGTTCCTTCTGCGGAAAAAGCCAGCATGAAGTTCGAAAGCTGATTGCCGGACCGACCGTGTTCATCTGCGACGAATGCGTCGAGCTGTGCATGGACATCATCCGCGAGGAGCACAAGACATCGCTGTCCAAGGGGCATGACGGGGTGCCGACACCGGCTGACATCAATCAGGTTCTCGACGAGTATGTGATTGGTCAGGCCCGCGCCAAGCGCGTCCTGTCTGTGGCGGTCCACAACCACTACAAACGTCTGGCAAATGCCGGCAAGACCGGCGACATCGAGATTTCCAAGTCCAACATCCTGCTGGTCGGACCGACCGGGTGCGGCAAGACGCTGCTCGCGCAGACACTGGCGCGGATGCTGGATGTGCCGTTTACCATGGCCGATGCCACCACACTGACCGAAGCCGGTTATGTTGGCGAGGATGTCGAGAACATCATCCTGAAGCTTCTTCAGGCAGCTGACTACAATGTCGAGCGGGCGCAGCGCGGCATCGTCTATATCGACGAGGTCGACAAGATCTCGCGCAAGGCTGACAACCCGTCGATCACCCGCGATGTGTCGGGCGAGGGTGTTCAGCAGGCGCTGTTGAAGATCATGGAAGGCACGGTTGCCTCGGTTCCGCCGCAGGGCGGACGCAAGCATCCGCAGCAGGAATTCCTGCAGGTCGACACCACCAACATCCTGTTCATCTGCGGCGGTGCTTTTGCCGGTCTGGACAAGCTGATCGCTGGCCGTGAAACGGGTGCCGGAATTGGCTTTGGTGCCAATGTGCGGGCGCCTGATGACCGCAAGACCGGCGAGCTTCTCTCCGACCTCGAGCCGGAAGATCTGATCAAGTTCGGCCTGATCCCTGAATTTGTGGGCCGGCTTCCCGTCATTGCCACCCTCGAGGATCTCGACGAGGACGCGCTGATCCGCATCCTGACCGAGCCGAAGAACGCGCTTGTGAAGCAGTATCAGAAGCTGTTCGAGATGGACGAGGTGTCGCTGGAATTCCGTGATGACGCACTCAGCGCCATCGCGCAGAAGGCCATCGCCCGCAAGACCGGCGCGCGTGGCCTGCGGTCGATCATGGAAAACATCCTGATGGAGCCGATGTTCGAGATTCCGACCGCTGGCGATATCGAGGAAGTGGTTATTAACTCGGATGTGGTCGACGAGGGTGCGCCGCCGCTGGTGGTGCATGCCAAGAAATCGTCCAGCGCCGAGCAAAGCGCCTGATCACCGGATTTCAATTCCGGCATTCACCGATCCCATAGACATGCCCTGACAGCCTTGCCCTGACATGTCAGGGCAAGGCTTTTTTGTGTCTTCGCGAGGTGCGGCAAGAGGTCAGGGCAACGCGAAATCGGGTCACGGTTAAATGTATATTGGTATAAACTGTGATCTTGCCGACCTTCCGGCAGGTTGAACAGCATGCCTGCCACCACCATATCCGTTGCATAAGAGTGCCCGCCTTTTCAGGCGTTACAAGGAGACATAGATGTCAGACGCAGCGATGATTCACCTGCCAGTTCTTCCCCTGAGGGATATTGTTGTTTTCCCGCATATGATCGTGCCGCTGTTCGTCGGCCGTGAGAAGTCGATCCGTGCGCTGGAAGCGGTGATGGCCGAAGACAAGCAGATCATCCTTGTCACGCAGAAAGAAGCTGACACCGAGGACCCGCATGCGGACGGTCTTTATACCATCGGCACAGTCGGCTCGATCCTGCAGTTGCTCAAGCTTCCCGATGGCGCGGTGAAAGTGCTCGTCGAGGGCGGAGAGCGCGTCGCCATCGATCCTGCCTCGCTTCATTCCGAAGACGGGTTCCTGGCGGTCGACGCCGAAATTCTCGACCAGGACGGGCATCTTGGCGCGGATACAGAAGGTCTGGCGCGTGCTGCGGTGCAGCAGTTCGACCAGTACATCAAATTCAACAAAAAAGTGGCGTCCGAGGTTCTCAGCGCCATTGAGCAGGTGACAGAGGCTGACAAGATCGCTGACATGATCGCCTCGCATCTGGCGGTCAAGATCGACGAGAAGCAGGAGCTTCTCGAGCATCTGGACATCCATCAGCGGCTTGAGCGGATCTTCCAGCTGATGGAAGAGGAGATCGGTGCGCTTCAGGTTGAAAAGCGGGTGCGCAACCGCGTCAAGCGCCAGATGGAGAAGACGCAGCGCGAGTATTATCTGAACGAGCAGATGAAGGCGATCCAGAAGGAGCTCGGCGACGGCGAGGATGGCCGCGGTGAACTCGAGGAACTGGAAGCGCAGCTCGAAGAGCTGAAAATGCCGCAGGCGGCGCGCGAGAAGGCGGATGCCGAGCTTCGCAAGCTGAAGAATATGGGGCCGATGAGCGCCGAAGCCACTGTCGTTCGCAACTATCTCGACTGGATTCTGGCGGTGCCATGGCAGAAGGCCAGCCGTCTGAAAAAAGACATCAGGAAGGCCCGGGAAATTCTCGATGCCGACCATTATGGCCTCGACAAGGTCAAGGACCGCATCATCGAATTTCTGGCGGTGCAGCAGCGCACCAAATCGGTGAAGGGCCCGATCCTCTGCCTTGTCGGACCGCCTGGCGTCGGCAAGACCTCGCTTGGCAAGTCGATTGCCCGCGCCACCGGCCGTAAATATGTGCGCATGGCGCTTGGCGGCGTTCGCGACGAGGCTGAAATCCGCGGCCATCGCCGGACCTATATCGGCTCGATGCCCGGCAAGATCGTGCAGAGCCTGAAAAAGGCCGAGACCAACAATCCGCTGTTCCTTCTCGACGAGGTGGACAAGCTTGGCGCCGACTGGCGTGGCGATCCGAGCTCGGCGCTTCTCGAGGTTCTCGACCCGGCGCAGAACGCGACCTTCCAGGATCACTACATGGAGCTGGATATCGACCTGTCGGGCGTGCTGTTCATCACCACGGCGAACACCCTCAACATGCCGCAACCGCTTCTGGACAGGATGGAGATCATCCGCCTGTCAGGCTACACCGAGGATGAAAAGCTGGAGATTGCCAAGCGGCACCTTCTGGCCCGGCAGATCGAGGACCATGGCATCAAGGCCGGAGAACTGTCGATTTCGGACGATGCGATCCGTGCGATCATCCGCAATTACACGCGTGAGGCCGGCGTCCGGAATCTTGAGCGGGAACTGGCAAAGATCGCCCGCAAGACCGTCACCAGGATTGTCAGCGGTGAGGCTGAAACCGTGTCCGTAGACGCCGAAGGGCTCGAAGACTTCCTTGGCGTGATTCGCTTCCGCTTCGGCGAAATCGAGGAAGAGGATCGCGTTGGTGTGACCACCGGCCTGGCCTGGACCGAGGTTGGCGGTGAGCTGCTTCAGGTCGAGGCTGTCCGCGTCCCCGGCAAGGGCAAGGTCAGCGCCACAGGAAAGCTTGGCGATGTCATGAAAGAATCAATCCAGGCGGCGGAATTTTTCATCAAATCACGCGCCGCTGTCTACGGGATCGATCTCGAGGAACTGGCAAAAATGGATCTTCACGTCCATGTCCCGGAAGGTGCCACACCAAAGGACGGTCCGTCGGCTGGTGTCGCGATGGTGACGTCGATCGTGTCGGCAGTCACCGGCATCGAGGTGCGCCGCGATGTTGCCATGACCGGCGAGATCACGCTTCGGGGACGGGTGCTCCCGATCGGCGGTCTCAAGGAAAAGCTGCTGGCAGCGCTCCGCGGCGGTCTCCATACCGTGTTGATTCCGAAGGATAATGAGAAAGATCTCGCGGAAATCCCGGACAATGTGAAAGAGGGTCTGAAGATCATCCCTGTCGCCATGGTCGATGAGGTTCTCTCGGCGGCGCTTGTCCGCGAGCCACTCCCCGGTGCCATATCTAGTGGTTCTTCGGGAGAGGGCGGTGGCGTCCCGATTGCCGAGACCGCCGGGGGAAGCGACGATATCACCGCACATTAGATCGCGCTAAGATTAAGGGACGCCCTAGGTTTTTTGGACCTGGGGCGTTTCCTTTTTGCTTGGTGTTTGTTCCGAAACGCTGTAAACCATTAGGCGTTGAACCAACTAGATATTGGGGGTACCCATGAACAAAAACGATCTTATTGCAGCTGTTGCTGATTCCTCTGGCCTGACAAAGGCAGATGCTGGGCGTGCTGTTGATGCAGTTTTCTCGAGCATCGAAGGTGCGCTGAAAGGCGGTGGCGAGGTTCGTATTGTCGGTTTCGGTACTTTCTCGGTGGCGCATCGTGCAGCTACGACCGGTCGTAACCCGCGTACCGGCGAAACCATCCAGATTGCTGCATCGAAGCAGCCCAAGTTCAAGGCTGGTGCACCGCTCAAGGACGCAGTGAACAGCTAACTTTTTGGCTATCTTTTTTGGCGCCGGCCCGATATAAGGGTCGGCGCTGACTTTTGGGGTATCACGTTATGATCGCCCCGGCGGTATATGGGTGGTTAGCTCAGCTGGGAGAGCAACTCGTTTACACCGAGTAGGTCGGGGGTTCGAACCCCTCACCACCCACCATTCCCTCCCTGAAATCCTGCGGTTTTCTGGTTTTGGTATGGTGCCGGTATGGCCCTGTACCGGCGGCTTTCGCATGCCTTGACGGTGCCTCCGTGATCAGTTGGCGAGACCAAAAAAAACAGGCATTTCGACAGGTGCGGATGCTTGACAGTCTGCAGGGCTTGTTTTAACACTGCACAACCTTGTGAGGGGGTGTAGCTCAGTTGGTTAGAGCGCCGGCCTGTCACGCCGGAGGCCGCGGGTTCGAGTCCCGTCACTCCCGCCACTTTACGAGGGTATCGACCTCTGGAATCTTGCGATTTCGGAGGTTTTTTTGTGCCGTTGACGTTTCAGTCCCTTCACATTCAAGCCGATCCTTGGCCTAATCAAACAGCGCGCTGTCTGGATTGTCGGCGATTGCGCTTTGTCTGAGGGGATGCGCCCATGAAAACCTTTGCTGTGACGCTGGTTGCTGCCCTGTTTGTCGGTTTGTCCCTGAGTGGCCAGCCGGCATCGGCGCACCAGTGCATTCTTGAGGGAAGCTCGGCAGAGGCCATCCAGAGCTATAACAGCTGCAAGGCTGATCTGGCGAATGGCACCGCCAATCATCAGGCGAGTGACCAGTCTGGAGAGGTGGCAAGGCTGCAGGCCGAGAATAACGCGCTGAAAGCGCAACTTGCCGAGATCAAGAGGCAGTTGCTTGGGCTTCTCGGCACCCTCTAG
>NTKV01000051.1 GCA_002457745.1 SAR116 cluster bacterium MED-G06
GCACCATGTCAATCAGGCCGGATCGCAGATTCTCGATTGAGTGTGGACTGAGATCGTGCACGATCTTGACCACCGACCGGATTGCTTCCTCGTGGCGACCAGCCTCGATCACCTTTTCGAGGAACTCGGTGTTGGTCGGGCTGTAGACCACCCGAAGGTCATCATCCGCAGCAAGCAACTGCAGAATTTGTGTCAGAGCCGCCGCTGTCTTCGTCGGCGGGTTGAAAAGGGACATGCGGTCGGTGATGCCTCGGTCAGCGAAGAACTGCCGAAACCCTGTCATGCGATCGATCTGTGCTCTGGCATCGGTCTCAGCTTCGATGATCAGGACCCTGCCACCCTTGCGGCAGACGGCCTCACTGATCTTCGCGGCCGACTGTCCGGCGTTGAAATTGTCGATCCCGACATAGCAGTGGCGCCCACTTTCAGGAATATCGGTGCTGATGGTCACAATCACCGTCTTCGTCGAAAGCTTTTTCAGAGCATCGGCGATGACCGGCAGATCATTGGCGAACACAATGATGCCGTCACGGCTCTCCGCCACCGATTCCAGATGCGCGACAAGTCGGTCCTGCTGATCAACATCGATATGGGTGCGATAGATGATTGCCGGCAGATCGACAAGCTTGGTCACCCCTTGCAGCGACTGGTTCAGCCTCTCGGAATAGGAAGACGGCGTGCGTGCGAAGACGGCCTCGATCGACAGCTGGCGACGCTTGCCGGTCGGCAGAATACGGTTGGTCCCAAGCTGGCGCGCGCTGTCAAGAACACGCGCCGTGGTGCGTTCGCTGACCCCGCCACGCTCATTCAACACCCGGTCGACGGTGGCCAGGCCAACGCCGGCATGTCGCGCAATATCCTCCAGACTGGCCTTGCGCGACCGCGCTGTCATGACCGGAGTTCGGCCGGCCCCAATTCTCCGATGGAGGCTGCCATTTTATTGCGACCACCCGCCGGCATGCCCTCAGTCGGCACCGGTGTGTCATAGGCGTAGTCAGGGTCGCTCCTCTGGCGCTTCCAGGTCTCGCGCATCTCCTTCCAGGCACCGAACAGGGTCCGGGGTGCCGGCATGTCTTCGGCCGTGGCGTGATGGAGCGCCTTCAGATTGTAGCAGGGGACGCCGGCGAACATATGATGCTCGAGATGCCAGTTCATGTGCCAGTAGAGAAACTCGGACAGCGGGTCGAGGGTGATGGTGCGCACCGATTTCCGGAAATCGGTATCGCTGCTCTTCAGCCCGCAATGCATCGGCACGCCGACAAGATAGCGCCACAGATTGGCAATGAAGGGCGAGCCCGAGATCAGCAGCGCCAGGATCGGCTGGCCGATGGCGAAGGCACCGCCAATGACAACGCCGTGGAACAGCAGCGTCGTGCGAGCCCATGCGGCGGCCCGGCGGCGGTGATCTTCATAGCCGTCATACAGCTCCTCACCCCAGGAATTGAACGGGTTGTCGAACCTGTTCGCCGCAATCGCCACAAAATTATGCAGTGTCGGCACAACGCCCTTTGACTGATACCCGCCAAAGATGTTCACGGTCAGCAACTGCAGAAGATAGAAGGCGCGCAAGGACGGGGTCGCCGGCATCACCTCTTCCCGGTCCCCTTCGGGATGAAGGGTGAAACGGTGATGGTAATTATGGCTGAACTGGTAAATCTCGAAATTGTTCCAGCCAAGAAGCGAGAAGACCCGCAGAAAGGCCTCATTCATCCATTTCGTCTTGAAGACGGTGCGGTGACACAGCTCATGATGCGGGGCAGTGAAAAACGAGCCGATCGTCCCATGAGCGAACAGAGCCGCAACGAACGCAATCCACATCTGCTGCGAGAACAGATAGAAGGCGATGCCACCACTCGTCGCCCACAACCCCAGATGACCAAGCGCCATGAACAGGCCGCGTCGATCATCGGGCGACATCAGGCTGCGAAGAATTTTCTTGTCGACAGGACATCTGTACCAGCGAATCTGCAGCGTCTTGCTGACCTCGCGCATGGGCGCCAGTTTCATGTCCTTTACAGTGTCTGAAAGCGGGTTCATCGAACGTCTGCTCCTTTAACGTCTGACTGCCAGTGTTCCGGCATGTGTCCCTGCCAGTATCGTGTTTCAGTCATGTGCGCGGACAGCTGCCTTCACAGAGCGAACATGACGTGGATGCTAAAGCCAACAAGAAATATCCGAATTTTTGAAGGCCAAAAATGATAAAAAGCCATCAATGGCTTTCATTGCAGTATCCTTGCCTACTGATAGCATTCATTCTGGTTGGATTTCCAGTCGGCGTCCTGGCATGAGGGCTGGCGGGGTGGTCCGACCTGACAATGTGCCGCCGGTGACAAATCGTGAGGCAGAGACGGAGATGGAGAGGGGCATGGAGACAGATACAAAGCCGATTTACACCTGGGATGCGAAACCGTCGCGCCGCAACCTGACCGCCGCCGATATACGGGCCTGCAAAGGGGTGCGCAAATTGACGCAGACCACCGCGAACAACGTCGAGGAGGCAGCGGCAGCGGCGGAGTCCGGCATCGACATGTTGATCTGCGGCGCCGCCAATGTGGAGCTTGTGCGCCAGGGCGCACCACATCATTTCCTGACCGCGGCACTGACGATCCCGGATTACCCAACAGACGAGGACATCCTTCGTGGGGCCCTGACGGCACTGAAGAACGGGGCAGATTCGGTCATGACGGCGCGCCGTTTTGCCGTCGTCGAAATGCTGGCGAATGAAGACATCCCAGTGATGGGACATCTTGGACTGGTGCCGCGGAAATCGACCTGGCGCGGCGGCCTTCGCGCCGTTGGCCGCACTGCAGACGAGGCGCTGGCGCTGATGCAGGATTTCCGCGATCTGGAAAATGCCGGGGCATTCTCTGTCGAGGCCGAGGTAATCCCCGCCGAAGTCATGGCAGCCATCAGCCCGCGCACCGGGTTGATCACCGTGTCGCTCGGCTCGGGGCCGGGCGGTGACGTCATCTATCTGTTCCAGAATGACATCTGTGGCGAAAATCCGCTGCCACGACACGCCCGCGCCTTTGGCGACCTTGCCGCGCTCGCCGACCGGATGGCACAGGAACGTCGCGCCGCGCTCGCCGCCTTCCGCGTCGCATCGCTTGACGGCAGTTTCCCTGGACCGGCCGAAAACGCGAAGATTCCCGCCGAGGAACTTGAGGCTTTTCTCGCCGCGCTGGACAGATAAGGTCAGTTGCAGGATGACGATATGATGGGATATGCGACGCGTTTGGAGCCGGACCAGTGACCATCCGGCTTGCCATCGATATCGGCGGCACCTTTACCGACCTCGTTCTTGAGTATGACGGCACGCGCCACACCGCGAAGGTGCTGACCACGCCCGATCGTCCCGCCGATGGGCTGATGCAGGGTGTCGACCGGATCCTCGAACAGTCCGGGGTTGAGGCAGACAGCATAGAGCTGATCGTGCATGGCACCACCCTTGCCACCAACGCGCTGATCGAACGAAAGGGGGCCAGAACAGCCCTGATCACCACCGAAGGCCATCGTGACACACTGGAAATGGCTTTCGAGAACAGGTTCGACCAGTATGACATTCAGGCTGACCGTCGCCCTCCGCTGATTGGACGCGATCTGCGTCTGCCTGTCAGTGAGAGGATGAACTATCGCGGCGCGCCGTTGCGACCCCTCGACGAGGCCTCGGTTAGCGCCGTGATACCCAGACTGCGGGACGCGCATATCGACAGTGTGGCCGTGGGATTGCTTCACGCCTACTCTAACCCGGCGCATGAGCAGCGGGTGGCGGCCATTCTTTCCGAGGCCATGCCCGGGCTGTCCATTTCCCTGTCATCCGACGTCTGCCCCGAGATCCGGGAATATGAACGGCAATCCACCACGGTCGCCAACGCCTATGTCAGGCCGATGATCGCCAGCTATCTTGCCGACCTTGAAACCCGGCTTGCGGCGCGCGGATTGCGTTGTCCCTTTCTGCTGATGACCAGCGGCGGCAGCCTGGTGACGATCGAGACCGCGTCGCAATTTCCCATCAGACTTGTCGAATCGGGTCCGGCGGGTGGCGCGATCCTGGCGGCCCATATGGCCAAGCAGCTTGGTGAGGACCGCCTGATATCCTTTGATATGGGTGGGACCACGGCAAAAATATGCCTGATTGACGATGGCGCGCCCTTGCTGAACCGCGAATTCGAGGTGGATCGCGCGCACCGGTTCATGAAAGGAAGCGGCACACCACTGAAAATTCCGGTCATCGAAATGGTGGAAATCGGTGCCGGCGGGGGGTCGATCGCCTCGGTTGACAGGCTCGACCGGATCCGGATCGGCCCGCGCAGCGCCGGTTCCAGCCCCGGGCCCGCCTGCTACGCGCAGGGCGGCACCGAGGCGACCGTGACCGACGCCAATCTGGCGCTTGGCAGGCTCGACCCGACGGGATTTGCCGGCGGGACGATGACCCTTGATGCGGCCGCCTCACACGCCGCTCTTGCCAGCCATATCGGTGACAGGCTGGCGCTGAACCCGATAGATGCGGCCCGTGGCATGATCGAAATTGTCGATGAAAACATGGCCAGCGCCGCGCGCGTCCACGCGGCGGAACGCGGGCTTGACCTTGAAGAGCGCACCATGATCGCCTTTGGCGGCGGAGCCCCGCTTCACGCCGCACGCCTTGCCACAAAGCTTGGCATTGAAAGGATCATCGTGCCGGCAGATGCCGGCGTGGGCTCGGCCGTGGGCTTTCTTCTGGCCCCGGCGGCTTATGAAATTGTCCGGAGCCGATATGCCAGACTTGCCGATCTGGACAGCACCAGCCTGACCGCCCTTCTTGCCGAGATGGAAGCCGAGGCGACATCCATTGCGGGCCTTGCCGCCCCGGACGCTGATCTGACCGTCAATCGCCATAGCTACGCCCGCTATGTCGGCCAGGGCCATGAGATAAAGATCGAACTTCCCGACGGCCCGTTCGATGACCGGTCCAGCGACGCCATCCGGGCCAGGTTCGAGGCGGCATATGAGGCCAAGTTCGGTCTTCTGGTGCCGGGAATGGAAATCGAGGTTCTGACCTGGTCGCTGACCGCCAGTGCCGACACCGCGACGGGCGCGACAGCTGATCCCCGGGGCAATCCCCGGGCTGGTGACCCGCATGACCGGACCGGACCGGTCGAACGCCAGCTGTTCGACCCTGGCTCTCCCACCCCCCTCACGGCCGATGTGATTGAACGAGGCCGGTTCAGCGGCAGGTTGCGCGGCGCGGCGGTTATCGAGGAATCCCAGACAACGACGATCGTTCCAGCCGGATGGATTGCCGAGGTGAATGAGACCGGTGATCTGGTTCTCACCCGTGATGAATCAAGCACCATTGTGAATGCCGGCGCTGGCGTTGCCGACGGGATCCGGTATCAGGTTCTGTGGGACCGGCTGATTTCGGTTGTAGAGGAACAGGCGCTGGCGATCATGCGCACTGCCTTTTCAACGTCGGTGCGCGAAGCTGGTGACCTTTCGGCGGGAGTCTTCGACCCAAACGGACGAATGCTGGCGCAGGCGGTCACCGGCACCCCGGGGCATGTCAACGCGATGGCGGCGTCGGTCGGGTATTTCCTTGAGAAATATCCCGCCGACAGCATGCAGCCAGGTGATGTTTATGTGACCAATGACCCATGGCTTGGCACCGGCCATCTGTTCGACTTCACCGTCGTGACGCCGGTGTTCCTCGACGACATCATGGTCGGGCTTTTCGCCTCGACGGTCCACGTCGTGGATATCGGCGGCATCGGATTCAGTCCCGACAGCGGCCAGATTTTTGAAGAAGGGCTGTGCGTTCCCATCATGCCGCTCTTCTCGCAGGGGCAAGCCAACGAGCATCTGTTCGAGATCGTGCGCGCGAATGTGCGCGAGCCCGAGCAGGTTGTCGGCGATCTCTATTCACTCGCTTCAAGCAACGATGTCGGCGCGCGCCGGTTGCGCGCCCTGATGCGCGAGTCCGGTCTCGGCGATCTTGACGCGCTTGGCGACCATATCATTTCCACCTCACGCCGTGCGATGGAGACGGCCATCGGCAGGCTACCGTCAGGCGTGTTCGAGAACAGCATGATCGTTGACGGCTATGACAGGCCAATCACCCTTCAGGCCAGAATGGAAGTTCATCCGCACAGGATCACCGTTGACTATGCAGGCACATCGGGAACCTCGGCCTTCGGAATCAATGTTCCACTGACCTACACCTGTGCCTATACCGCGTTCGGCCTTCACTGCCTCATCGGTGGCGGCGTTCCCAACAATGCGGGATCACTGGCCACCATTGAGGTGACAGCGGCGCCAGGATCAATTCTGAACGCACCACGTCCCTGTGCGGTCAACGTACGCCATGTCATAGGTCAGATGCTGCCCGATGTCGTTCTTGGCTGTCTTGGCAAGGCGCTGCCAGGGCAGGTTCCTGCCGAAGGCAGTTCCAGCCTTTGGAACCCGATGCTGTCCGGTGGACATGGCGTTGTGGGGCCAACAAGCTATGGCGATGCGACGCCCTTTGCAGTGACGATTTTCCATGCCGGCGGCACCGGGGCACGACCAGGCAAGCCGGGGCTGTCCGCCACGGCCTTTCCATCCGGTGTGCGCGCAACCTCGGTCGAGGTCACTGAATCGATTGCACCGGTGATCTATCGCCGTAAGATGTATCGTGACGGGTCGGGCGGTGCCGGCAGGTGGCGTGGCGGTGACGGGCAAATCATCGAAATCGAGCATAGTGAGGGCGCACCCTTTGCTGTCTTCGCCCTGTTCGACCGCATTGAGAATCCAGCCCGTGGTCGCGACGGTGGCATGGCTGGACTTGGCGGATGCGCCTACCTTTCAGACGGGAGCAGATTGAAGGGAAAAGGCAAACAAATCGTCGCGGCCGGCCTCAGTTTGATATTGGAATTGCCCGGCGGTGGCGGGCTCGGAATCGATGGAGATGTTTCATGAGCCTGACTGATCCGGACCGTCTGTTTCCTGTCGAGCCGCGCCTTCGCGGTATGGCGCGCGCCTTCTATGACAGCATCAAGGACCTTCCCATCATCAGCCCGCACGGCCATTGCGAGCCACGCTGGTTCGCCGAGAACAAGCGCTTTCCAAACCCGGCCGAGCTTCTGGTCGTTCCCGACCATTACCTGTTCCGGATGCTGGCAAGCCAGGGGGTGGCGCTTGCCGATCTTGGCCTTCCGCGCGCCGATGGCGGCGTTACCGAACAGGACCCGCGCCAGATCTGGCGGCGCTTTGCCGCGCATTACCATCTGTTCCGCGGCACGCCGTCGGCCATGTGGCTTGATCATTCCTTTGAACATCTGTTCGGGATCGACGACGTGCTGTCCACCGACACCGCCGATGCCTATTACGACCATATCGACGACTGTCTTGGACAAGACGCCTTCCGGCCACGGGCCCTGTTCGAGCGATTCAATGTCGAGGTTCTGGCCACCACGGATGCCGCCACCGATGATCTGCGATGGCACCAGCAGCTTCGCGACAGCGGATGGGACGGGCGGATTGTCACCACCTACCGGCCGGATGCCGCCATAGACCCGGACTTCCCCGGCTTTGCCGACACGCTTGCCAGGCTTGGCGAGATCACCGGAGAGGACACCTCGAGCTGGGCCGGCTATCTGGCGGCGCACCGCGCCCGCCGCGCCTATTTCAAGAGCTTCGGAGCGACCGCCACTGATCATGGCCATGCCAGCGCGCGCACGGCGGACCTGCTGCGTGCTGATGCAGAGACGCTGTTTGCCAAGGCGGTGGCTGGCACCTGCACGCCTGAAGAGGCGGACCTGTTCCGCGGACAGATGCTGACCGAGATGGCCCGCATGAGCCTTGATGACGGGCTGGTCATGCAGATCCATGCCGGGTCGCGACGCAACCACAATGCCGACATCTTCGCCCGCCACGGCCGCGACATGGGGTTCGATATTCCGGGTCGAACCGATTATGTGGAGGGTCTGAAACCGCTGTTGAACACTGTCGGGCTGGAAGCGGGCCTGACCATCATCCTGTTCACACTGGACGAGACGGTCTATGGACGCGAGCTTGCGCCGCTTGCCGGTGTCTATCCGTCGCTGCGCCTGGGACCGCCCTGGTGGTTCTTCGACTCCTTTGAGGGGATCAGCAAATTTCGACGCGCCGTGACCGAGACCTGCGGCTTCTATAACACCGCCGGCTTCAATGACGATACCCGCGCCTTCTGCTCAATCCCCGCGCGGCATGATGTGGCGCGGCGTTCGGACTGCGCCTATCTGGCGGAGCTCGTCGGCACCGGCCGGATGCGCGAGGCGGAAGCGTTCGAGGTGGCGCACGAACTGACCTACGGCCTCGCCAAGTCTGCCTACAATCTGTAGAGGCCGCGCCACATGACATCCCCACCCCGCCTGACACGCAGCACGACCCCCCACCCCGCCGGCATTGTCCATGTGGGACCGGGCGCCTTCTTCCGTGCCTTCATCGCCCCCTATACTGACGAGGCGATTGCAGCTGGCGGCCCCAAGGGGGAAGACTGGGGCATCATCGCCGTCAGCCTGAAGAGCCCGACCGCGCGTGACGCGCTGATCCCGCAGCGCTGCCTTTACGCCGCGCTGGAGCGTGGCCCGGACGGCGATGTCCCGCGGCAGGTCGGGGCAATCACCGATGTCCTTGTCGCGCCGGAGAACCCGGCGGCGGTCCTTGACGCCATGGCGCGGCCGGAGATACGGATCGTCACCCTTACGGTGACCGAAAAGGGATATTGCCATAACCCGCGCACCGGCAGTCTCCAGACCGATCATCCGGATATCGCGCATGACATCGCCACAATTGACACACCGCGCACCGCCCTTGGGTTTCTCGTGCTGGCGCTGGCCCGCCGCCGCGAGGCCGGCATACCACCCTTCACCGTGCTGTGCTGTGACAACCTGCCGTCGAACGGGGCGATGCTGCGCCAGCTTGTGACCGAATTCGCCGGACAGCGCGATGCCGCCGGCACCAGTGACAGGCTTGCCGAATGGATTGCCGGTCATGTCGCCTTCCCCTCTGCCATGGTCGACAGGATCACGCCGGCGACAACGGCTGCGGATCTTGAGGAGTTTGCGTCCATCAGCGGACATCATGATGCGGCACTGGTGATCCATGAGCCGTTCCGGCAGTGGGTGATCGAGGATGACTTCCCGCAGGGCCGTCCCGGCTGGCACCTTGCCGGCGCACAGATGGTTGCCAACGTCGAGCCACATGAGCTGATGAAGCTTCGCTGCCTTAACGGCACCCATTCTGCGCTCGCCTATCTCGGCTACCTTGCCGGCCATGAGACCATTGCCAACGCTGTTGCAACGCCAGCCTTCACGGCACTTTGCGAGCGGCTCTGGCATGAAGAGATCCTGCCAACCGTGCCACAACCTGAGGGCGAGGATCTGCCAGCCTATTGCGCGGCTCTATTGGCGCGCTACCGCAACCCGGCGATACGGCATCGTACCTGGCAGATCGCCATGGATGGGAGCCAGAAACTGCCGCAACGCCTTCTCGGCACGCTGCGCGACAATCTCGCGGTGGGACGTCTGCCGAAGGGCCTCTGCCTGGCAATTGCCGGCTGGATGCGCTATGTCGCCGGCACCGACGAGGCAGGCCAGCCCATCATTTTGCGTGACCCGATGGCGGATCATCTCAAAGTGGCCGCCAATTCGGCCGACCCGGTAACAGCGCTGCTGTCGATCGAAGCCATCTTCGGAACCGACCTTGCCGGCAACGCGGATGTGGTGGCCGCGATCCAGTCTGCGTACCAGCAGCTTTCAGACGAAGGCGCAACCAAGGCGGTGATGGCCTATATCGAACCCCCCGCATGAATATGGTTTCCGGCTGTCCTGCATCGCGAGTGGCAGGAGGCCCAATGCTGACGGCAGGGCTATTGCAGTCCTTTTTCGTTTCCGGTTAGCTTGACGCGTTTTCAGGTTCGGGAATAGCTGGTCCATGCGTGGCATCTCAACAGCCCTCTGCGGTTTGCTTTTCATTTTTCCTGTGGGGGCGGATGACATTGTCATCGACCAGACAGAGGTAACAATTGGTGCTTTTGCTGCATATGCTGACGCCACGGGGACGGTCACCAGGGCTGAAAAGTCCGGCGGTATGGTGTTTGAGGCTGGCTGGGTTACAAAATCGGGCTGGACCTGGCGAACTCCGTTCGGTGTTTCAAGCCCGCCAGACGAGCCCGCTGTCCACATCACATATGACGAGGCGCAGGCCTACTGCGAATGGCGAGGTGCGCGTCTTCCGACCCGCGATGAATGGATCAGATATGCCTATACCGAGCACCGCATGGCGCCAGCCAGCCCCTTTGTTGCGGGAAAAACTTACCCCTATCCTACAGGAGACACACCTATAGGAGCGAATTGCTTGCGTGACTGCGGCAATGCCACGGGCAATCCTGTCAACAAAACCGACTATTCGGAATATCTGATGCGTGGCTATGGGCATGCCAAAACCGGCAGCACACTGTCTGGTGTGAACGGCCTGTATGATATGGGCGCCAATGTCTGGGAATGGGCCACTTCAGGAGATGGCCGGCAGCAGCCAACGATGGGCGGTTCCTGGTGGTATGGTGCCACACAGATGACGGCAGATTACGGAGCGACGAAGCCGAGAGATATGGCAGTTGTCTACATTGGTTTTCGTTGCATATCGGATGAACAATAGATGATCAGTGCCAACCCCATTCCGTTACGTCTTGCCGTGGTTTTTGCGCTTCTCTTTCAGCCACTGGCTGCGTTTGCACAGCCAAATACAACTTCGCTTCAGCTTATCTATGAAGTTGAGTGGGGCAAAGTGGACGTTGTGACCATCACCGCTGACTGGACCTTCAGCGAAGATGCATTCGAGTTATTGGCGACATCGCGGACGATCGGGTTGACCGATGCTTTCAGGAAGTATCGTGGCGAGGCAGAACTGAGTGGCATAATTGAGGATGGGAGATATATGCCGTACAGGCTCGCAATCTCTGGTATGTCCAAGCGCCGTTCACGGGAAGCCTTTACAACCTGGGCACCGGGGTCCGGATCCATTGCCACCCAGCGACAGCCCGAGCTGGATCTGGACAAGGTATTTCCGCTGAGAGACAGGCAAATAGACGGCGCACTGGACCCGTTCAGCGCGATGCTGAACATTTTGGACAAGGTCGCGCATACCGGATCATGCAAAGGGTCGGCACGGACCTATGATGGTCTCCGGGCATCAGAACTTACGTTTTATGATTTTGGTTCGGAACTTGTCGCAAAAGACCGCGCGTTTGCCTACGAGGGCAAGGCGTTGGTATGTGGGCTTGTCGGCAAACCGACAGGAGGTCACCAGCGAAAATCACGATGGCGGAAAAAGCAGTCAAAGCCTGAGGATATCAAGATATTCGTTGCGGAGGTCAGACAGGGCCTGTTTCTGCCAGTCAGAATGCAGGCCAAGTCATTTCTGGGAACGGTAACGGCAAGGTTGGTGATGCCAAGCCTGATCTACAAAAAGCTTTGAGGTGCCACATAACGCATGATGCGAGGATAGTCCTTTACCCTCCAGTCAGGGGAAGGTTTATGGAGGCATGTCGGCGGACAGCTACGCAAGCCATCGGCATTTCGCCTACCAATTCTTACGAAAAGTGAAACCAGACCAGTGAAAAACCTCCTGACTTACGCCTTGGTATTCGGCCTTGGTGTTGCGGCAACATTCTTCTACCTCCATCACACCTCTAGCAGCGGTGGTCACGGCGGAGGGCATCATTCTCAGGCCATGTCATCTTCAGGACACATCACGCATGGTGGCGGTGTGCATGAACATGATGAAATCAACATGCCCGGGTTGCAGGGCAAAGACACAACCGACCAGGAGGTGAATGACCTGAAGGAGATTTTTCGGTCTCACGAGGGCATAAGCAGAAGTGTCAGCAACCTTCAAAACGGCATCGTCACCACGACGGAAGCCACAGACGAAACATTGCGTGAGGCCATCGTGTCCCATGTGTCCATGATGGTCACACGTCTTCAGGAAGGCCGGAACCCGGACGTCATCATCCAGTCGCCCACCCTGGATGCGCTGTTTGACGTCTATGATGAAATCGACACCGAAATCGAAACGACCGAACTTGGTGTGAAGGTTATCCAAACGTCATCCAACCCGAAGGTGGTTGGCCTTCTCCAGCAACACGCTGCCGAGGTTAGTGATATGGCCAACCGCGGAATGGAAGCTGTGCATGAGCGTATGGCGGGCCAATCGCCCTAAAGTGGAAAACCACCCTCGCGGCTACACACCGAAAAAATCGGGATAACAGTGGGGTGACGCAGGGCATCGGGACTTCGGCTTCTCAGGCACGCCATCAGGGGGTGGGGCCGGCAAAGGTCAGCGACGCCCACAGTGATTCCCACACGGGCCGGTTGCGGTCTTTTGACGGGTCAGCCTCCCGTATGGTGACGTGGTCAAGAAGATAGCGACGTCCACCTTCCGCCGTCACCTTTATGGCACCGCGTGCATCCGTGGTGAGTTGCGATGTTTCCACAGTCCCATCACGGTCACGCGAAAACAATGTCACAGGCGCGCCCGGCAGCGATTTCCCCTGATATAGAAGCTTCACATTGAACTCATGGCGTGAATCCGAAAGCAGCGTCCTGGCGAGCAAGACGAATTCAAGCTCCATACCCACGGCACGGTCATTTGCCATCCCGGAATCCGGTCCGGTGCTGATGCTTGCTTTGGCAAAGCGCTTGTAGCGTTCAACAAAGCCGCGTTGCGGCAACTGTCGCCCGATATGTGCCGGTTCCAGATCACCTGCCCCTTTCTTCTTGGCAAATCTGAAAAACTTTTCCTGAGAGGCATAGCGGACGTAGCTGTTAGCTGACTGATAGACCAGCACCACCCCGCCGGTGCGCGCCGCCAGCTTTTCCGGAGGCACCGATATCACCGGCCGACTGCCAATTCTTGGGTTCAGGTCGAACGGCCCGGTGTCGGTCAGGACGAAGAGCCGCTCGGTCAGTTGCGGAATGTAAATCAGGTGATCGCCTGTAAACAGATCGCCAATTTTCAGATCGGCAACAAGTGTTTCACCTGCTGATATCTCTGTTTTGTCCGGCTCAATCCACACCTCGTGCGCACAGAGCCGGCCTGCTGACAGCAGGGTTGCCACCACCACAAAAATGGATGACAAGAAGACCCTCGAAGGGGTCGAAAAATTCATTGCGTTTCGTCTGGCAACGGCGAACATAGACGATACCTTTCATGAAAGACTTTGGCCTTAATCGAGATTAACGATGCCGCGTATTTATACGAGCCTCTTTTGCAAACCTCGCCTGTTCTTTGTCAGTTTTCTGTCGCTCTTGATCGCTTTCCTGCTCCAGACAAATGCCGCCACCGCGCATGAGTTGCGGCCTTCCATCCTGGATCTCGGCATTGTTGAGGACGCGCCCGATCAACTGACAATCACCCTCAGGTTTTCAGGTGAGGCCTTTCTTGCCGACATTGACCTGTCATCTGTCAGCAACACCGATGACAGTGCCAGCTCGCGACTCTATGACGAGTTGCGGGCCGTCCCGGCGGCTGTGCTGGCCGAGCGCCTGACATCATCCTTCGCCGCACTTGCCGGACGGGTCTCGGTGATGTCAGCTGGCCGGCCCCTGTCACTCGAGCTTCAGGCGGTCGACGTGGCCGAGATGGCCGATCTGACCCTGGCCCGCGATACGACGCTCACACTGGCGGGCGGCCTGCCGAAGGCGGGCGAGGCAATTTCCGTTCAGTGGCCGCCATCGATGGGCGCACTTCTCATCCGGCAGATGGGCCCTGGCAGCGATCCCGAATATTCAGACTATCTGCCGAATGGTGGCACCAGTCAGGCCTTTGCCCTAAATCACGCGCAGACGGTTCCCCTGACCTCGGTCATCGGAACATACATTCACTCAGGCATCATCCATATCATTCCGGCTGGTCTAGATCATATCCTGTTCGTCCTCGGCCTTCTGGCCTTTGGGCTGTCCGGCCGCGGCCTGATGTTACAGGTGTCTGTCTTCACGGTTGCCCATACGATGACACTGGCGGCGGCCAGTCTTGGTCTGGTCACCATTCCGGGCAGCATCGTCGAGCCACTGATTGCCCTGTCGATCGCCTGGATCGGGATCGAGAACATCTTCAGGAAATCAGCGCGTGTTGCCCTGTCACGGGTGGTTGTCGTGTTTGCGTTCGGCCTTCTCCACGGACTTGGCTTCGCTTCGGTTCTGGCTGATTTCGGACTCCCGCAAAGCGCCTATGTTGTCGGGTTGCTGAGTTTCAATGTCGGTGTTGAAATCGGCCAGCTGGCAATCGTGGTCCCGATTTTCTTCCTCTTGAAGGCCGTCAAGATTACCCCGCCACAGTTCCGCCGGGGCTTCCAGATTCCGGTGTCGGCATTGATCTCTGCGGTCGGCATGTTCTGGTTCGTGGAGCGCGTGGGCTTGCTCTAGGTCTTTCGCCAAGGCGCGGGCGGCCGCCAAGGCCGGTTGGCAACCTGCGAAAGCATCAGAGAGGCGGCACAGAATCCTCTCGCGCCGCCTCTTCATGCTCAGAATTTGCAAGTCAGCCAGCCGGGGCCCTTACATGCTGGACTTTCGAGATCTTGCCGTTGAGCAGCTCCATGCAGAACAGAAAGACCTGTTGAACACCGTTGAAATCTCCAGTGCCTTTCCAGACCACGATCTCATCATTCTCATATACTACCGATGAGTCATATTCGTTCCGGTCATGCTTTACATAATCCAGCCATTCCTGTTTGCCACGTGACTGGTTCCCCATGCTCGACTTGGCGAGAGATGTCCAAACCAGATCATCGGCCATGGCTTCTGCCAGAGCGGCCGGAATTTCGCCTGTTGAATGCGCAACCCGAAGATTGTCGATAAAGTCCTGTCCAAAACTCATGATAAGTCTCCTTTCGCTTTATGTTCAGGCTCCCCTGTTTGTCTTAAGGCCAGGTTACAGAATTTTTGCGAAACCATTACATGATGGACCCTGATCAGCAGGACGTGATCAGCGGGGCCTGATCAGCGGGGCCTGACCAGCGGTTTTTTCAAGGAAATTTGGTGTGTGGTGATCCCGCCCGGTTGATCACGGATCGTCCCTGTAGGACACTCGGCCGGATGAGTATTTCTGGAGGGAACACGGCCATGGCCACACGTTTCGCCATCTATGTGGTGCCTGATGACGAAGCCCTGTTCCAACGTGCCAGCCAGTGGCTCGGA